>CAYVTN010000333.1:0-3584 GCA_964454395.1 uncultured bacterium
AGGCGGAAACTGCTGCGCTGAAACCTTATAACTGCAAGGTGCTGGCAACGGGCGATGTCATAGGGATAGAATAGTGGCCGTTTCATTTTAAATGGCGTGGGCATTGGTATCACGTTACCAGGCGTCTTTTACGTGTGTAGGGGTACAAGTGCCGTGCCCCTGCAAAACCACAACCAAACCAAAGGAGGAAAAAATGAAAAAAACTATCGTCATGGTCATGGTGTTGGGCATGGTGCTGGCAGTGGCGGGATGTGGTGAAAAGCAGGACCCCAATGTTCGCCGGGGCGACCTGTTTTTGAAAAATAAAAAATTCGCGGCAGCCATTAAATCCTACGAAATGGCGGTGAAAAATAATCCGGCGCTCATGCAGGATGATGCCTTTAAGATGCATTTCAAGGATGCCTATTATTACAAGGGCGGGCAGATTGAACTGAGCGCGGATAATGATCCTGATATTCTGGCCGCGGCCTATAAATATTATGTCAAAGGGTTTGATGTTTGGCCGAAAGAAGTGGGCATATGCGATAAACTGACCAAATACTATTGGGACCAAAAGGATTTCGCCACGGCGGCCAAGTATCTCAGGCACATGGTGGAATTTGACGGAGCGATGCCGGATACGGATAAACACAAATGGCTCAATTTGCATAACGATTATTATTCCCTGGGCTATGCCTTGTATCAGACCAAGAATTACAAAGAAGCCAGGGAAGCCCTGGAACAAAGCCTGAAAGCGGATAAAAAAGGTCCCAAAGCCGCCCAGGCCAAGAGTGCTCTGGCAGCAATCCAACAGAAATTAAAATAGATTCGAATTCTGTGTTTCCGGGATTGTCGCATTTAGGGCGGCCATAGGCGCAAATTTCATTTGTAGGGGCGGGTATTAAACCCGCCCCTACCCACTAAGGATTAACCTGTCTTGATAACCCACGACGATCATATCATTTTTACGGTCAGTGAGGCCGTGCAGCAGGCCAAGGAGCTGCTGGAGCAGACCTTCTCCCATTTATGGATCCAGGGGGAAATCTCCAACCTGAAACAGCATACGTCCGGCCACTGGTATTTCACCTTAAAAGACGAAACCAGCCAACTACGCTGCGCCATGTTCCGTGGATCAAACCGCCTGGTGCGCTTTAGCGTTGAAGACGGACTGAAGATCAATGCCATGGGCCGGCTTTCCTTGTATCCGGCGCGGGGTGATTTTCAGATGGTGGTGGAAACCATGGAGCCGGCCGGCCTCGGCGCTCTGCAGCTGGCCCTGGAACAGCTCAAACAACGGTTGGCCAGGGAAGGATTGTTTGATTCCCAACGCAAAAAAAGCCTCCCCCGCTATCCTGAGCGGATTGCAGTGGTCACCTCGGCTACAGGGGCGGCTGTCCATGACATCCTTAATGTCATAGGCCGGCGTTCGCCCCTGGCCGCCGTGGACATTTATTCTGTGCCGGTCCAGGGGACAGCGGCGGCGCAAGCCATTGCTCATGCGTTGGCCCGGCTCAATGAGGAAAAAGCCTGGGACGTGATTATCTGTGGCCGGGGCGGAGGCTCTCTGGAGGACCTGTGGGCCTTTAATGAAGAAATGGTGGTGCGCGCCATTGCGGCTTCTGATATTCCCGTTATTTCCGCCGTAGGCCATGAAATTGACTATACCCTGGCGGATTTCGCGGCCGACGTCCGGGCTGAGACGCCCACTGCTGCCGCCGAAATGGTGGTGGCTGACCGCAAGGCCGTAGGGGAAAAACTCCGGCATTTGCACTACAGCCTGAGGACCATCCTGCAGGAACGCCTCCACCAAGCCAGATTTAAGCTTGATCGCCTGGCCGGCGCCACTGTGCTGCAACAACCGCGGCGTGTTCTGGAACCATTGGGGCAAAGGCTGGATGATCTGATTCAAGCCCTGCAGCGCAATCTCCGGACCCGCCTGACCCATGGCCAGCATGTTTTGCAATCCCTGGCCGCCCAGCTCAACGCCCTTTCACCTCTGCAGGTGATGGCCCGCGGTTATGCCCTGGTTTACAAGCAGGCGGACATGACCCTGGTGAAAGCCAACGACCAGCTGCAGCCCGGGGATGACCTCTCCATTAAATTGGCCCGTGGCCGCATTCAGGCCAGGACCATTTCCGTGGAAAAGGAAGGCAATACCACCGAATCGGAATAGAAGATATTTTGTCCCCGTCAAATGTCATTCATGACAACCATTTCTCCGCATACCAAGATGCGGTAACATTAAAAATATGCAGTGGAAATTCCCGGTACATTGGATATAATGCCTCTGACAAGAAAATAGAAAGCAGGAATTAAGTATATCAAAGGACTCCTTCCAATGACTGACCCCGATATCCGCTGGATGCAACGATTCCAGCATTTCCAGCAGGCATTAAGTCAATTGACCAAATTCATCCAAAAAGGCAAGTTGAATGAATTGGAAGAGCAAGGCCTGATTAAGGCCTTTGAATACACCCACGAACTCGCCTGGAATGCGTTGAAAGACTTTCTGGAAAGCCGGGGGGTGAGCGGGCTTTACGGGTCCAAAGACGCCACCCGCGAAGCTTTTAAACGCGGCTTGGTCGAAAACGGCGAAATCTGGATGGATATGATCCAGGCCCGGAATTTGACCTCGCATACCTATAATCAGGATGTGGCGCTTAAGATCGCCAACGCTATTACGCAGCACTATTTTCCGGAGTTCCTAAAGCTTAATTCCAGAATGGAAAGCTTGAAAGCCGGGGAGCGGTGAGCACGCCATTCGGGTTAACTCAGGAAACCATTCAAAAGATAGGCGCGCTTTTTGCCCTCTACCCGCCGGTGGAACAAGCGATTCTTTACGGTTCCCGCGCCAAAGGTAATTTTAAGCCGGGTTCGGATATTGACCTGACCCTGCTCGGCAAGCAAGACCTTACGCAAACTATTTTACTGAAAATAATGAATGATCTCGACGACCTGCTGTTGCCTTATCACATTGACTTGTCTATTTTCAGGGATATTTCAGACCAAAGTGTGCTTGAGCATATCAAGCGCGTTGGGGTCGTTTTTTATCAGCGGCATTGAGGAATTCCCCGAGGCCTGCATTTATAAAACACTGGACAGCGGGTGCCGGTTTTGCTACTTTTAAAAGCCGATTTCAGTCCTGCCGGGCCGTTGAATGCTGGTCCTGAGTATACTTCATAGGAGTCCATGATGCCTGATAAACAAGAAAAGCCATTAATGCTTATGATTCTCGACGGATGGGGCTTGGGCCCCAAAAACGAGCATAATGCCATTTATAAAGCTCGCACACCCAATTTGGATCACTTGATGAAACATTATCCCCACACCATTATCCATGCGGCCGGTGAGGCAGTCGGCCTGCCGCCTCGTACCATGGGCAACTCCGAAGTGGGGCATATCAACATCGGCGCTGGCCGGACCGTGTACCAGAGTCTGATGCGCATCAATGTGGCCATCCAGGACGGATCTTTTTTCAAAAACGACGTGCTGCTCAAGACCATGGACCACGTCAAAACGCATCAGTCCAGCCTGCATTTGATGGGCCTGGTGCCGGAGGGCCCGGTGCACAGCCATTTTGATCATCTTCTGGCATTGTTGAAAAT
>CAYVTN010000334.1:0-3558 GCA_964454395.1 uncultured bacterium
CATGTGGCATTCAACAAGCCCGCGGGGGAGGAATGGTCCTTTATTGGGGCGGGAGTGGACGGGACCGGAAAGTTCAATGATTTTTCACGGGTACTCTCCGTTTCCATCAGTGCTTTCACAACCACTCCGAACCTTTCGATCCTGTTGAAATTTGAAGACGGCAGTTTTCGGCAATCCGGCGATGTGTCGATCCAGAGTGTGGCGGCCAACGGCAAGTTTAATGTTCTGTCCTGGAACTTATCCGGCATGAATTGGGGAACCTGCGACCGCAGCCATATTCGAACCATTTTCTTTTTCATCCAGCCAGGACAAACCGGTAGCGGTTCATTAGATCTGGACAACCTGAAAGCAACAGTCTCGGCACCCACGCCAGGCGCAACCATTTCTTACGTTTGCAACCACGCCCTTTATCTGATCAATAGTGACGGATCAAATGCGCGCAAAATCGTTACCGGAGATGTTTATAGCGGTGCCAGAAATTATCGGGGCGGCCAAACTTTGGTATTTTCCGGAGCCAGCATTGCCGGCGACTCCAACGGTTACGTTTCGCGCTTGTTCTACGAATGCAATCTTGACGGCAGCAATCTGCATGCCGTTGCCGGCAATGTGTCCGGCGTTTTCGCCGCCGTAAAGGCCTTGAGCATGGACGGCGTGGATTGGTCATGGTCCGGGGATAAAATTTTCGGCAGCCCGGCGCAGCAAACATTTGTCTACAACTACTACAACAACTATATCGTCTCATCCCTATATAAAAGCAATCCCGATGGTTCCGATGCTTTGGAATGCTTGCGGCATATAACTGATAATCCGGGTTCAATGCCGGATTATTCCTATATCTATTATGTGTGCAGCACCCCGGACCACCGGGTTATCTATCGGCAGCAAAACCGGCCTTTTGAATACGGCACCGCACAGCCAAACGCCAACTTTATCGTGAATGCCGACGGCACCAATCCCATCCAACTCCCCGGCCCTGCGGATGCGGTTGTCAGCGACTGTGCTCAGGACATGACCCTGGTTCTGGAAATGAACAACACGATCCAAACAATGAATATTAATGGAGGCGGTCTGCAGCAAATCATCGCCAATGGGACCCAGCCTCATTTTAGCGCGGATGGTCAGAGAATTGTCTATATTTCAGATCAGGATGGCCAAACCGACATCTATACCGCGGACCGTAACGGTGGCAACGTGACCCGGGTCACCAATAATGCGGATAGTGAAAGCGACCCACGCTTCATTTTTTAACTGGTCAGCGCTCCGCCCCGGGCGGAGCTTTAATCGCTTCCTTCCCCGGGTACAGGATAGTTGTATTGAAAGAATCCTTGTCTTTGAAAACCGGTGCCAGCCACCGGTCTCCACCAATTACTTGCGATGGTCTATGAGTCAGTAAAGCAATTTTTGAAATAGGAATGCATGAAGTATTAACAACAAAAATACATTTTTCTTGACATAAAAGATCAATCTTTTCATATAATGTTTTTTTCAATTCAAATATCTCTGGAATATTTTCAATTACAAAATCCGAAACAGGTGCACTTTTTCTATGAAAGATATGCGGTTAGGAGGAAGGTGGCCGATCAATCTGCCTGCCGAGGGCGGAACTCAGCGATTGACGGCTGGGAAAAGCCGGTGTTACACTTTTTATGAAAAAGCAAATTTCCATCCATTGACAGGTAAAATAAATTTATGAGCGGAAAAATTTCCGGTGGCGTCGTGCATGAGCTGCCGACAGACTTGCGCAAAGCATTATCGTCTGATCCTAAAGCGCTGGCGGTTTGGGAAGATCTCACGCCGCTTTCCCGCAACGAGTGGATTTGCTGGACCATCTCCGTTAAAACCCCGGAGAAGAGGCGGGAGCATGTTGGCAGGGTCGTCTCGGAACTTAAGGAAGGGATGCGCCGCCCTTGCTGTTGGTTTGGCTGCGTTCACCGGAAGGATAAGGCATTAAGCCCTTCGCAGAAGTTTATACTCAGCAAAAGAGCCGGAAAATGAGCCGTGTTAATTCCAATCAAGCAAGCATGAGTCCATCGGCACAAAGCCAAACGGCTTCAGCGGAGATAGACGCCATCATCAAGAAGCCGGGTGATTGGCGGGGCAAGACGCTCTCGCAACTGCGTGCCGTGATTAAGAAAGCAGATCCCGGCCTGATTGAAGAGGTGAAATGGAAAAAGCCCTCCAAGCCGGAAGGCGTCCCGGTCTGGTCTCATGACGGAATACTCTGCATGGCGGATACGCTCAAGAATGCCGTGCGGTTGAATTTCGTCAAAGGCGCTCTGTTAAAGGATCCCAAGAAGCTCTTCAGCGCAAGACTGGATAGCAAAAGCGTTCGCGCTATCGACTTCCATGAGCAGGACGCGCTAAACGAATCCGCGTTAAAGGCGCTCGTCCTCGAGGCCGTGCGGGTCAATAAGAAAAGCTGAATGAGTGCGGGAGCATGACGGCCCCGCCGGGATTCGAACTTTTTCCAAAAGCAAACAGTTTGAAGCATAATATCTTTCTTTTGATAGCCGATTCGCCTATCCCAGCCCGGGAAGAATACATCATTATTAAAATAAAATAAGGCAAGAAAGTGGCCTTGATCCCGCCCCGGTGGATATGATTCAAATCACGGGCCAAGGAGGGTACAAATGCATTGGTTGAACCGTGAATTATTGGACGATCTCCCGGCCGGCGCGCAGTGCTTTTTGAAGAGCCTTGGCTTTCTCCGAGGCAAAGGCGTCGTTAAAATAAATGAATTCTTCAATGAGTTGGAGCTTTTCCAACAGGGAGCGTTGCTGATGGCGTTTGATTTGCTCAGCCGTTACCGTATACGTAAATCCTTTCATAGTAATTGCTCCAATAATTTAATGTCCTGAATATCTTGTTCGCGATTTGAGAGGCGTTTAAGTTTTATCAAGGTTTCAATGTCCGCCACCTTCAAACGCAAGCCCTTTTCTTGGATCAAAACAGCATGGGATGAAATATAATCAAAGGACAGATGATGAGTATTTAATAGCACATCAACTTCCATATGGGGGGGCTGATTCTGACCAAAGGTAACAGCTATGAAATGTTTATCCTCAATCCAGGACTGTCTGGTTTCGGCATTTTGCAACTGATCAAGTGTGATGGGCTGGCGTGGCGACATGTCAAAATACTTGGTAACATTCCAGAATTGCTCCAGCGTTTGATTATCCAAAGCCAGGGCCAGGTCAATATCAAAGGTGGAGCGGGGAATGCCATGCAAGTTGACGGCCAACCCGCCAACCAGGACATAGTTGATTTGTCTTCGGTTCAATTCATTAAAGAAATCTTGAATAAACATAATAGCTCCGACAGAGAACGGTCAGGAAGTTACTCTCCGATTGAATTGTAATTAACCCGGCCGGCAGGTGTCAATGGCAAGTTTGGCGGATGTTTTGTTAATGAACACGATAGATAGTTGCCAGCAGTATCGCGGTGCCAGGCACCGAAGTACTCGAAAAAAAGACCAAGGTTTAAACTAGTGCGATCAGCGCGATGTCTTGATCCTCTAATTTAAACCTTGGTCTATAAGTCAGTATAGTAAAATCAGGT
>CAYVTN010000335.1:0-3533 GCA_964454395.1 uncultured bacterium
GGTGGTTGAGGACGAGGTGGACATTCAGCAACTGATCGATGCTTTCCTCTCCAGCGTGGCGGTTTGTGATTTCGCCAATAACGGGCTGGAGGGCATTAAGCTGATCAAAGCCGCGCGCCAAAGCACCACGCCCTATGATCTGGTAATGATGGATATCCTTATGCCGCATATGGACGGCGGCACGGCCCTCCAGCATTTGCGGGCCATGGAAGCCGCTGACGGTCTTACGCGGGTGCAAGGCGCCAAGGTGATCATCCTGACCGCGCTTGACCGCAATCTTCGTATGGTCCAGCCTTTCAAAGCCCAGGCTGACGGTTATCTGGTCAAGCCTTTCGACCAAACGGAATTGTTGAAAGAGATTAAGCATCTCGGCTTGTAAGCACCCTGCGGCCAAACGGTTATTTCAACTGGGCGCCGACCACGGCCTCAACCTGTCCCAGGGCCTCGTCCAGTTTGGACACATCCTTGCCTCCGGCCTGGGCAAAATCAGGCCGGCCGCCGCCGGAACCGCCCACGGTTTTGGCCACTTGCCGGATGATGTTGCCGGCATGCACCCGCTTGCCTGCAATGTCCTTGGTGGCTGCCGCTATCAACGTCACCTTGCCGCTGTCTTCATTGGCCAACACAATCACGCCGCTGCCCAGCTTGTCCTTGAGGTTGTCCACGGCCGTGCGCAAGGCATTGGTGTTAAAACCCTTGAGCTTGGCGGTCAATAACTTGATGCCCGATACCTGCCTGACGTTCTGCATCAGTTCATCCAAGCCTGAAGCCGTTTGCCGGATTTGGAGTTTTTCATTTTCTTTTTCCAATTCCTTGACCCGGGCCAGCACCTTTTCCAGGCGCTCCGCCAGTTCGGTCTGGGAGGCGCGCATGGTGCTGCTTAAATCGCGCAGAATTTTCTGCTCCTGTTTGACTTCACGGTAGGCGCCTTCTCCGGTCACCCCTTCGATCCGGCGTATGCCCGCAGCCACGCCCGTCTCATTGACCACACGCAGCATGCCGATATCGCCGGTGGCGGTTACATGGGTGCCGCCGCAGAGTTCCTTGGAAAAGTCATCCACCTGCACCATCCGCACCCAGTCCCCGTATTTTTCACCGAACAGGGCCATGGCGCCTTTGGCCTTGGCTTCTTCCACCGAGAGCTCCACGGTCTGGACAGAAATATTGTCGATAATTTTACGGTTAACGATATCCTCAATATGATCGATCTCATTGAGGCTGACCGGTTGAAAATGGGAGAAGTCAAAACGGAAGCCGTCGGACCGGACTTCCGAGCCGGCTTGTTCCACATGGCTGCCCAATACCTGGCGCAAGGCCGCATGCAGCAAATGAGTGGCCGTATGATTGCGGGCCGTGGCGGCGCGCTCTTCATTGTGCACCACGGCCTGAACTTTGGTCTGCAGGTGCAACGTCCCTCCCTTGATAACGCCCATATGCAGCACATGACCTTCCGGCAATTTTTGCACATCCTCTACATCCATGATAGCGTCCGATCCTACCAATTGGCCTAGATCAGCCACCTGCCCGCCTGACTCGGCATAAAAAGGGGTCCGGTCCAGCACCACCATCACCCGGTCGCCCGCCTGGGCTTGGTCCACCGCCTGATCGCCCTTCACCATGGCTTTGATGTCAGCCTCGGCCTTCAATTGCAAATAACCTAAAAATTCGGTAACCGGTAACTTGGCCGTCAATTCGCGAATCACGGGGGCAATGGCCCGGTCGCCGCTGCCGGCCCAGGCATGCCGGGCCCGCTGGCGCTGCTGCTCCATGGCCTTTTCAAACCCGGCCTCGTCCAGGGAGAGTTTGTGCTCCAGCGCAATTTCCCTGGTCAAGTCCATGGGAAACCCGAAGGTATCGTAAAGCTGGAAAATTTTATCGCCCGGAATAACGAGCCGGTTCTGCTTCTTCACTTCCGCCATGACATCATTCAGCCGGGCCAACCCTGCATCCAGGGTGTGTTGAAAGCGCTCTTCTTCACTTTTGATGATGGCGGTGGCATGATCCTGGCGCTGTTTGATTTCCGGATAATAACCGCCCATGAGGTCCACCACCACCGGTACCAGGGTGTACAGAAAAAGATCATTCAACCCCAGCAGCTTGCCATGGCGCAAGGCGCGCCTGAGAACACGGCGCAGCACATAGCCCCGTCCTTCATTGCCCGGCAGGACACCGTCGGTGATTAAAAATACCGCGGAGCGTACGTGGTCGGCAATGACCCGCATGGAGCTGTCGTGTTTGTCGTCCTTGCCATAACGCAGGGTGGAGGCTGTGGCGATGTTCTGAATGATGGGTTGAAAAAGGTCCGTATCAAAGTTGGACGGCACCTGCTGAATGACGGCCGTCAGCCGCTCCAGGCCCATGCCGGTATCAATGTTCTTTTGCGGCAAGGAGCTCAGGCTGCCGTCGGCTTGACGGTCATATTGGGTGAACACCAGGTTCCACACTTCCAGATAACGGTCTTCATCTTCATCCGGTCCCAGATCGGGTTTGCCGGCTACAGGTCCCTTGTCATAAAGAATCTCGCTGCAGGGACCGCAAGGACCGGTTTCGCCCATGGTCCAGAAATTGGTTTTTTCACCCATGCGGATGATTTTTTTGTTGGGCAGGCCGACCTGTTCGTGCCAGATCTTAAAGGCTTCATCATCGTCCTTGTAAATGGTAACCCACAATTTTTCCTTGTCCAGATTGCAGACATTGGTCAGAAAATCCCAAGCCCAGGTAATGGCTTCCTGTTTGAAATAATCGCCAAAGGAAAAGTTGCCCAGCATTTCAAAAAAGGTGTGGTGCCGGGGCGTAAAGCCCACGTTGTCAATATCATTGGTGCGGATACATTTCTGTGAGGTGGCGGCCCGGGTAAAGGGCTTTTGGCCCAGGCCTAAAAAGTAAGGCTTGAACTGCACCATGCCGGCCACCGTAAAGAGCACGGTGGGATCGCCCGGCACCAGGGAAGCACTGGGTGGGCAGGCATGGCCCTTGTCTTTAAAGTAAGCGAGAAATTTTTCCCTAATCTCCGAACTGGTCATTATCATCCTCCGTCAACCCAAGGGTTGTTCCTAGTGTTCTTATAATGCTGCTCACGATCCCGTGCTCAAAACCTTGTCTTGTCAAATAGGCATAGAGGCGGCGCCGGGCTGTGGCAGGATCAAGCCCCCGGTAGCGGGCCGCCCGTTTTTGGGCCGCCGCCCTGCACGCCTCTTCCTGGTTTTCCTCGGAAACAGCTTCCTGCAGGGTGGTTTCTTCCACCGCCCGGTCAATGCCTTTGGCCCGCAAGGCTTGCTGCAGCCGCCGCTTGCCCACGGCTTTGAGGCTCAAATCATGGACCAGCATTTTGGCAAAGGCCGCGTCATTAATCAAGCCTGATTTTTCAAGATCAGCCAGCACGTCCTCAATGACATCCCCGGGAAATTTCTTTTGCCGCAACCGTTGCCGTAATTCACCTTTGGCGCGTGCGCGCACATCCAACAGGCGCAGGGCGGCTTCTTTGGCCTGCCAGGTCTGGTCCTCATGGGTGAGCCTGCCCAATTCCTCTTGCG
>CAYVTN010000336.1:0-3522 GCA_964454395.1 uncultured bacterium
TGCCTGGAAAATGTTAGTTGGAGATAAAAGGTGATTCTAAAAGATAAGGTTGCTGCCGCCAAGCCCAAGAAAACCGAGAAAAAACGACTGTCCGCCTCGGAACGGGAATTGTTGAAAACAGCAAATAAATTGATGAGACAAAAAAGAGAAATGGAAGGCAAGACCAGCATCCAGAAGAGGGAGGCGGCTAAGCGCGCCATGACCGCCGTGGAGGCGAAAAAACCGAAAGACCACGAAGTGGTCAAGGAAACCAAGTCCCTGGGAGCGGAAATCGAAGCTTCCAAGGATGTGCCGCAGGAAGTGGTCATTGGCAAGGGCGCTGTCATTAAAGCACGCCGCACCAAGGTGGACAGTGAACTGATTGCCAAAATTACCAGCTCAAGCAAAAGGGGACACAACCACTATAGGACCAGAAGCAAGTACATGCGCCGCACCCAGAAAGATGTGGTGCGCGCCGCCAAACGGGAGGCGGAACGGCAAAGTCAGGCTATGGATGCCGTGGAAGAGGCGGCCAAGCAGGAAGCCGGAAACAATGCCGGCACGTTGGCCGGCAAATTGGTCACGCGTACCACCATATACTTCGCCAAGAATAGTTATAAACTTAATGACCGATACCTTTTTGCGCTGGACAAAATCGCCGTTAGCTTTGACCGTTATCCGGAAAGAACCATTCTGGTTCACGGCCACACTTCCGGCAATGAAAGCAATAAAAAAGACTTGTCACTGAAACGGGCCGCAGCGGTTAAAGAATATTTGGTCCAGATCAAAAGTATTCCCAATAATAAGGTGGCCATTAAAGCCATGGCCGACACCAAGCCTCTGGCCAACGAAAATAGTGCCCGCGGGAAGGCCCGCAACCGTTGTGTGCGGGTACAATTGATCAAATCGGGAAATTAATATGTTTTATGCTCGCGGCCAGAAACCGTGAAGGACTAAAACTGTATTATACGGGAGCGTTGAAACGCTTGCGGTGATGAAAACAATGCCGCGAAAAGCGTGGCAAGGGATTTTACCTATAATCTAGGAGGGTGTAATGGGCCCGATATTTGGCGATGATAAAAATAGTGAAGAGAAGGATAAGGAACAACCTTCACGGGAAGAACAGAAAAAATCAAAACTTGTCTCCTCCTACAATCTGACCTACGACCAGATTAAAAAGAAGGAGATGGGCGAAGACGAAGACAAGGAAAAGGATGCCGCTGTCCCGGAGCAATCGGCTGCAGACGAAACGTCCGGAAAAAATGAAAAAAAGAAACCGGCCGGCCGCTTTTCCCGATTGGCAACGCAATTCAAAAAAATAGACGTGCAGGAATCTATCGGGAAAATCAAAGGGCAGCACGAAGGGGGCTTGGCCAACTTCAAGCAGTGGATTAAGGACCATAAAGCCATCATGATCGTTGCGGTAGTGCTGGTGGGCTTGGCGGCTTCGTGGGGGCTGTCGCGCTTGTTCTTTGGCGAAAAGAAAAAAGCAGCCACTGCAAAAGAGGGTATTCAGTTTGCTGAAATAGGAACGCGGGTTAACGTGTTGAAGGTGACCAAAACGGATTTTTCGGATTCCATTCTGGCCATGGGTTCGATAAAAGGGTTTGCACAGGTCAACATGGGGTTTCAGCTCTCCGGTGTGATTTCAGCCTTTTATTTCCGGGAAGGCGATGAAATTAAAGCCGGTGAAATTATTGCCCAGCTTGACCCGCAGGAACAATTGCTTAAATATGAACAAGCCAAGGTTAAATATCAAAATGCCCAGTCTCTTTACGATCTGGGGGCCATTATCCCGTCCAAACTGCAGGAAGCCAAAATTGATATGGATCTGGCCCAAACGGAATTAAGCAAAACCGCCATCGTGGCGCCGTCGGACGGCATTTTAGGAAGCCGCGATGCGGAGGTGGGAAGTACCGTCAATCCCAACATGAAAATCGCCACCTTTCTGGATATTGATGATGTCTTTGCCGAAGTGGGGATTATGGAAAGGGAGATCAATAAAGTGGTCTTGGGCCAGTCGGTCAAAGTTAATGTGGACGCCTACCCCGATTTGGATTTCGGCGGAACGGTAACCAATGTGGCCCCCATGGTCAAAGGTAAAAGCAAAACCTTGGATGTTAAAGTTCAGATCGCCAACCCTTACCGTTTGCTTTTGCCGGGGATGTTTGTCCGGGTGCGCATCAAAATTTTCGAGACGAAGAATGCCATTATTATTCCGCGCCCGGCTTTGAAAAAAGTCAAAGGCGCTTACCATGTTTTCACGGTCAACCAAAACAACAAGGCTGAATTTAAACCGGTGAAACTGGGTTATGTGACTACGGATAATGTGCAAATCACGGAGGGTTTGAAAGAAGGCGATTTGGTGGTGGTGGAAGGTATGGAAGAATTGAAGGACGGCGCCAAGGTTCAAATCATGGAGTACCAGAGTACGGCATTCTGATTCGGTCCGGCCTGAAGCCGGTGCGACAAGATATTCGCATGACGCGTAGATGCATGGATTTTGTAAGGTCGGGTTTCAACCCCTCCCCTACAAAAGAACAGTTTTCTCTATGGCGGCTTTGGTTGGCTTGGAGTCTGCGTTGCAAGATAGGCGCAGGTTGCATAGATAGTTGAAATCGTAGGGGCGTATGGTTATTGATGCCCGTATTTAGGATACATACGCTCCTAATAAGCCGGCGTCTCTATTAAGGTTTGGCCGGCTTGAAATAATTTTACGATGGGAGAAAAAATCCCTTGGCAAGTTTACCTGAATTTGCAGTTCGCCGTCCTGTGACGGTGGCCATGCTGTTTCTGGCCGTAGTGCTATTGGGGGCCATTTCCTATTTGCGTCTGCCTCGCGAATTGTTTCCGCCTATCACCTATCCGCAGCTGACGGTGGTCACCAATTATGAAAATGCCGCGCCGGAAGAAATTGAAACCCTGATCACCAAACCGATTGAAGATGCCTGCAGCTCGGTTAATAATGTCAAACGCATTACGTCCACTTCAAAGGAAGGCGTCTCCCTGGTCATGCTCGAATTTGGCTGGGGCACGAGCATGGATTTTGCCGCTTTGAACGTTCGGGAAAAAATCGATTTGGTCAAGGAAAAACTTCCCAAGGACGCCGACGACCCTATCGTAATGAAGTTTAATCCTTTTGAACTGCCGGTACTGACCTTGTCCGTGACGGCGGATATGCCTATCTATGAAGTACGAGAAATATCCAAAAAAATCATAAAAAACCAGTTGGAAAAAGCCGAAGGGGTGGCGGCCGTCCAAATTACCGGCGGCCTGGAACGGGAAATCCTGGTGACGCTGGATTTGGGACGTCTCAATGCTTCGCGTCTGTCCCCTTTGGCGGTAGTGGATTCTTTGAAGAATTCCAATGTCAATTATCCGGCGGGAACCATCCATGGGCATTTTTATGATTATTTGATCAGAACCATGGGGGAATTCACCTCGTTGCCGGAAATTTCGGAATCGCCGGTGGGCTTGGATAAAAGCGAAGAGTACGAGGCCTCCGATGAGCAAAAGGAGAATATCAATCAAGACCCCCTTACG
>CAYVTN010000337.1:0-3519 GCA_964454395.1 uncultured bacterium
GAAGCGGTTTTCTTCAATGCCGCCCGAGGTAAGGTCACAACCCTAACGTGTTGTTTAAGCAAAAATGACCTTTCCGCAACAAAAACTATTTAGGAACTTGTACGGCAGAATCACGCTCGCAATTGTTGCTGACCACCCATGATATGCTTCTGATGGATCAGGATATGTTTCGCCGCGATGAAATGTGGGTGGCAAAAAGAGATGAATCAGGCGCTTCAACCATGCTGTCCTTTAGCGAATACAAGGATGTGCGTTATGACAAAGACATCCGTAAAAGTTATTTGCAGGGACATTTGGGCGGCATCCTCAGGATTTTATGGGGAAAGGAGATGTGCAACTGATGCCGCCAAAGCAATACCGATTCCAAAGACCGCTTGGAGACCGCCGGTACCGGAAGCTATTTATCATTGCTGTTGAAGGTTCAAAAACCGAGCCGCGTTATTTTGATATGGTCAATAGCCGTGAGGCCGTCATCCATGTGGCCTGTTTAAAAGGAGGCGCTGGTGGCATCACCACCGCAGGTCCTAAAGAGAATGAAGGCGCACCTCAAATAGAAAGGGCTAAAAGCTACCGACGAAGCCTGGCTGGTGGTGAACAAGGAGCAGTGGACGGATGAACAGTTGGGCCATTTTTTTCAATGGTCGCGGGAAAATAAAAATTACGGCTTTGTCCTTAGCAACCCGAAATTCGAGTATTGGTTGCTGCTGCATTTTGAAGAAGGCCATGACATCTGCTCTGCACGGAAATGCACGTTGTAAAAGGCAGCACGAACTCGCAATACTGAAGATAATCCCTGAGGTAATCTTCCACGGATTGATAAAGCTGGGCATGGTCCACGCCTTGATCATATTCGTGCACCAGTAAATTTCGCAACCCCACGTTTTGGGCGATTTGTCGGCCGAAGCTTCCTGGGTAAACGTCGTTTTTTTTAATCCTCCATTCAAGGCAATCCCGGTTATCCTTATACCTGCGCAATTGCTGGGCAGATAAATTGTCTAGTTTTATGGATACTCCAGGTGCGAATGCACATATTTTTTAATGTTTTTATTACAAATAATTATCTTAACGGTTGTTCTGCCTGTTTTTTTTACCACTGTCCTTTCCATTTTCCTCCCACTGCCCATAAATCAAGCTTATATGACCATTTTTTTTAAAAAACTGACCAAAAAAATGTTGACTAATTTTTTATGCTGTGCAATATATATTTAGCACATGACTAGAATATTCAACAGCAACAAGAAAATATTGCTTTACCAACGACACCTTTAGCCAATTCTACCTAATACGCCGGTTTTTGACGTTGCATTTTTAATCCCTGGTTTTGCAACATTTTGCGTGCGCCTTGATTTATGCACAGGTTTTGCAATTTCCGATAAACAGGAGGATTTAAAATGGCAGCATTGGTTTTTCCCGGCCAGGGATCTCAGCAAAAAGGAATGGGTGAAAATCTTTTTAACGCGTTTCCCGATCTGACGGGACGGGCAGACGCGATTCTGGGCTACGCCCTGCGGAGCCTCTGCCTGGAAGATCCGGACAACCTTCTCAATCAAACCCAATATACCCAACCGGCCTTATACGCGGTCAATGCACTCAGCTACCTGAAAAAATTGGAATCCAACGGCAACCCGCCGGCATTTGTGGCAGGCCACAGCCTGGGCGAATACAACGCCCTCTTGGCCGCAGGCGCCTTTGATTTTGAAACCGGCTTGAGGCTGGTGGAGGAAACCTCGGAATTACTCAACCAGCGGTTTGGTGATTTGGCCGGAATCACCAATTAGAGCCTACGTCAGCAAGATCGACGTATTTTGCGTACCATCTTCACCCGACCGAAAAGCACCGGGTGAAGGCGGAAAGGAGGTTAATCTATGAAATGATCCATACATGGTCTTGCTCCCTGTCCTTTCTGTCTTCCTGTGATTAAAGGCTTTTATTTACAGGGAGGTTGGCTGGCTTAGCTTAGGAGCAGGACAGGCAGGCTGGATTATTAGAGCTTTGGGAGAAGTTCAAAGCACTACGATGTGGGCGGAAAGAATTTTCCGGAGTTGCCTGCATAGTGTCCTACATAGAAGCCGGGGCAGCCCTTTTAATCGTCGCGGCCTGACGCATTGTGCCAAAAAACCGGGGGGATTTATGGGACAATCGCACGAAAGCATTCGGGAAAAAAAGTGCCTTAAAAGCAAAAGGATCTCTGCCGCCACGGCCATTGTGAGCATGGCCTGCCGCTTTCCGGACGCAGACGAACCTTGGCAATTCTGGTCCAACCTCAAAAATGGCGTTAACCCCATCCGCCAAATCCCTCCCGCCCGTTGGGACACAAGTCGCGCCGACACCTCCGTTAAGTGGTGCGGCCAAATCAACGGCATCGGAAATTTCGACTACAAATTTTTCAATGTTTCGCCGCGGGAAGCCCGCGCCATGGATCCTCAGCAGAGGCGGCAGGAAATCTGGCACTGCGTAAAGGATTCCGCGATCAGCCTCGCCGGCCAAATTGATACAAGTTAAATGGAATGACATCCGGAATGGTTTTTTCCGTTTTTCGGTTCGAAAAAACCTGCTCTAAATACTGTAAAGCCGTACCGTTTTTCATAGCTGTTTGGCAGTCCATAGACTTTCAGTACACTTTTTCATTAAAAACAGTGCATTAGAAAGGGGCTTGTTTATGATTGTTGCTGATGCTGTGCCACAACGAGTTACGCCTATTATTGTGGTAAGTGACAAGTTCATTAATTTTTGCGAGAAAGAAAACCTTTTCACCTTTAGCCAGTTTCTTAAATACCTCCAACACGCCCCCGACAGGTCGCAAATTACCCATGTCAGCATCGGCCAGGGCATTACAACCGAGCAACTGGAGATCATCCAGGAGAGACTGAACAGGTATAACGGGCATGAGATCAAGATTCAGCAACGAATTTCCAAATGCATGTACCCTCATCTGCTCCATAAAGAAATACCCACTAAGACGACAATTTAATCGCTAAAAGGGGGGTGGTTAATTTTTAATCTTAAAATTTATCTAAACAATCGACAACTTTGATGGGGGGTCTGATGAGTAAAAAAATAAACCAAAATTCTAAAGATAATACGTCGAAAAATTCAATGTCTGATATTGCTGTAATTGGTATGGGTTGTTGGTACCCAGGAGCAAATAATTTATTAAGCCTTTGGGAGAATATATTAACCAAACGAGTTCAATTCAGAGAATTTCCTGATAGTCGCCTTCCCTTATCAGAATATTTTGATTCTGATCGCAATGCACCAGATAAACTCTATGCTAAAAGAGCAGCTTTTATTGATGGGTTTAATTTTGATTGGAGTAAATTCAGAATTCCCAAGCAAACATATGAATCTGCAGATATTGTTCATTGGTTGGCTTTGGACGTTGCCATTAAAACCATTGCAGATGCTGGTTTATCACGGGAAACCATATCATTAAATAAAACCGGCGTCATTGTTGGCAACAGCCTGACAGGTGAGCAAACCCGGTCTCAGAATATGAGATTACGCTGGCCCTATGTAAAA
>CAYVTN010000338.1:0-3497 GCA_964454395.1 uncultured bacterium
CCAATCTGGTTTACCTAATGCTTTATGCCTTGCAGCACCGCGGCCAGGAAGGCGCGGGGATTGTGTCCTCCAGTAGCAAAGGCTTTCATTCCATTCGTTCCTCCGGTCTGGTGGCGGATGTATTCAATGGTGAAAATCTAAAAAACCTTGAAGGCGACCAGGCCATCGGCCATGTGCGCTATTCCACCACCGGCGCTTCGACTGAAAAAAACAACCAGCCCATCATGGTGGAGTACACCCGGGGCAACCTGGCGTTGGCCCATAACGGCAACATCGTCACTGCCGGTGACATCAAAAAAGAATTGGAAGATTTTGGGTCCATTTTTCAAACCACCTCAGATACGGAGATCCTGATCCATCTCATTGCCAAGAGCACCAAAAAAGAATTCGATCAGGCTCTGCTTTCCAGCCTGGAGCAGCTAAAAGGGGCTTATTCCATGGTCGTTCTCAATGATGAAGGTTTGCTGGCCATGCGCGATCCCCAGGGATTCCGTCCCTTGGCCCTGGGCCGCCTCAAGGAAGGGTATGTGGTGGCTTCCGAAACCTGCGCCTTTGATTTGATTGGCGCCCAATATATCCGTGATGTGGAACCGGGAGAGCTTATCAAGATCGATAAGCAGGGCCTGCATTCCCTGCATTTTGACAATGGATACAAGAAACATGCTTATTGTATCTTTGAACACATTTATTTTTCCCGACCCGATTCCCTTGTGTTTGGCCATTCCTGTTGGGAAGCACGAAAAAAATTAGGCGTCATGCTGGCCCAGGAAGACCATGTGCAAGCGGATCTGGTAATCCCCGTGCCTGACTCCGGCGTATGCACGGCCATTGGGTATGCCCAGGAGGCCAACCTTCCCTTTGAAATGGCCTTGATCCGCAACCATTATATTGGCCGCACCTTTATTGAGCCTTCCCAGAGCATCCGTGATTTCGGCGTCAAGCTGAAATTTAATGTGGTCAAAGAGGCGGTCAAAGGCAAACGGATTGTGGTGATTGACGATTCGCTGGTGAGGGGTACCACGGCCAGAAAAATCGTTAAGATGATCCGTCAGGCAGGCGCCACGGAAATCCATATGCGCCTGAGTTCTCCGCCCGTGATGTATCCTTGCTTTTACGGCATGGATTTCCCGACGCGCAAGGAATTGATAGCCTCCACCCATACCCTGGAAGAGATTGCACGCTATCTGCGGGTGGATAGTGTGGCCTACCTTTCCCAGGAAGGGATGTTGAAGGCGGTGAGAGAACAAAAGGAGCATTTTTGCACAGCTTGTTTTGACGGGCACTATCCCGTGGATTTCAGGGACCGCAACAAATTGAGCAGCCAGGAAGTGGTGGAGAAACAAATCGGCAAACACCGCCTGGAAACAATCAGGGAGGAGGCCTATGATTAAGGCCAAACTGCAGGATGCCTACAGCCAGGCAGGCGTCAATATTGATGCCGGCCACAAAGCCGTACAAAAAATGAAACGTCATGTTAAAACCGCCCGTACCAAAGGCATGATCACGGACATCGGTTCCTTTGGCGGGCTTTTTCAATTACCGGCCGGGTACAAGCAGCCGGTGCTGGTGGGCTCGACTGACGGTGTGGGCACCAAGGTCCTGATTGCAGCCCAGATGAAAAAGTATGATACAGTCGGCCAGGACCTGGTCAACCATTGTGTGGATGATATCCTGGTGCAAGGGGCAAAACCGCTTTTTTTTATGGATTATTTCGCCACCGGGAAACTGGATCCGGTCATGGCGGAACAATTAGTCAAGGGTCTGGCCAGGGCCTGCAGGGAAAATGAGTGCGCCCTTTTGGGCGGGGAAACGGCCGAGATGCCCGGCGTTTATCAACATCAGGATTTTGATTTGGCAGGCACCATAGTGGGCATCGTAGACAAGAAACAGATTATTGACGGCGCACGCATTAAACCAGGGGATGTGATTCTGGGCTTGCCTTCCACGGGCCTGCACACCAACGGCTATTCCCTGGCGAGGCAACTGTTTTTTAAAAAATTAAAAATGACGGCACATACTTATGTGCCCGAACTTAAAGCGACGGTGGGCGAAGCTTTGCTGGCGGTGCACCGTTCCTACTTACAGCAAGTCAGCCACTTGAGTAAAAAAATAAAGATAAAAGGCATGGCGCATATCACCGGCGGTGGTTTTATTGACAATATCCCAAGAATTTTACCTCAGGGATGCCGTGCTGTGATCAGGCAGGGCACATGGCCGGTGTTGCCTGTCTTTGATTATATCCAAAGCCGTGGGCGGGTGGATATGTTGACCATGATGCGTACTTTTAATATGGGCATAGGGTTGACATTAATACTGGACCATAAGGATAAAGATCAGGCAATGAAACTGTTTAAAACCATGGATGAAGCGGTCTATGACCTGGGGGTCATTGAGTCCGGTTCGAATAAAACCGTAATAATATGATCGTTTTTCCAGGGGAATGGCCTTCTATTTGTTCGGGAATTATTTAATTCTTTTATTTACAAAATAAAATTCCATTTTTGAAAAAAGATAAAAATTTTGAAAAAATACAGAACCTATTACTACCTGGGGGGTCAAATTGCTAAAGTCCCCTATTCGAGCTTTAGTCACAGGTTCCCTCCAGTGGCTAAAGCGGGCCCGGTCAGGAATCCCTCCCTGGCCGGGTCTTTTTTTATCCCGTCAACACTTTATTGCCGCAGGGAATTTAATCACTTATTCCGGATGCCATTTGAACAAGGTTGGCTAAAATCAATGATCGTGTATAATAAAATCAAGGGAAAACCCCCGAGCCGACAGAGCCGTAAGGAGAATAGTCATGCCGGAAGACACCATCCTCAATGAGGGCTTATTCTGCGAAATCCACCAACAAAATGCCAAATGGCCGTGTGGCTTTTGCGGCCGGCCCGTATGCCATGATTGCCATCCTGTGGGGCTGAATTATCAAGTATTTCATCCCCAATGCGCGCCCCACGCCCGGCAACAAATGGATCAACAAGAACAGAACGAAAAAGAAGTGGAAGCACCTTCCCCAGGCGTGAAATTTTTTTCCTGGCTCATTATTATTGGCGCCATGGTCCTTTTCGGCTTGGGATTGTTTCTTTTTATCTTTTCCCTGCTGGGCCAGCAGGTGCCTTTGCGGGCCATGCTTAGCAGCCCCGTACCCCTGAGTATTGACAGCATTCCCGGAGGAAGAACCATCCTGACCTGGCTGGGCGCCCTGGGCTTGATATTCAGTGGTCTGGGCGCGGTCCTGGGGGTGGGACTGCTTAATTGCGCGGCCGCGGCACGCAAGATCCTGTTGGTGCTGGCTTGGCTGGACGTGGTGATGTCCGGGCTGATATGGTTGGGGATCGCCATTGTTGGACATGGTGTTTGGACGATCCCGGTGGTGGCCGGCGTGATCATCTGGTTTTTCAACCGTCCGCGGGTAAAAAAACAATTTGAGCAGGTGTTGTAAATAATAGCTAGTTCTTGTTGCGGAAAGGTCATTTCAACTAAAACCTTTGCAAGGGTTG
>CAYVTN010000339.1:0-3492 GCA_964454395.1 uncultured bacterium
CCTATTACACGCGTCCCCTATTACATGGAGCAGGATTCACTACCCGGCTACGGCCCGGTAACTTCGTGAAGGGAGCATTACCAAAGTGTTAATAAAAAAGTAGTTGATCAAGGCTTTATCTGGGCCTTTTTGTACTTCTGAAAAACCTTGTGGTAGGTGCCGTTGTAGATGGCACAGCGAATCGCGAGCATCTGGTTTCCCGTGTCTTTAACCCACCAGGCTCCTGAGCGTTTCATTCGGGTGTGGCAGATAAATTTGTTGGCCGATTCGATGCCGCCGCTGCCAATCGGATAACCCCCGATGCGGTCCCCTCGGTAATGGAGTCTTTCCCGGTTGTTGCCAAGGTATCCGATGAGCTTGCGAATCTCCTCTTTTGCCAAGTCATCACGGGGCTTCATACGCTCAAGGCCCCAAATCACACTGTCCACCTCGGCGTAAAAAAGCCGGGTGATTGTGCTTTCCACCCATTCCAGGCACTTGGGCGATGTTTCACCATACTGCAGCCTGGCTACCTTGTGGACGTGCTCGGAACAATGAAAATAGTCCAAAATCTGGCGCCCCTTGGGAAAGCTTGCGACCATATGTTTCCACAGCCAGTCGGCCCCATCACCCAAAAGCCCAATGCGAAGATCATCCTGAGGGATACGGGAGGCCACAAATGACAGGTCCCGGCCAAATTGCTCTTCATTCTGGATCTGGTGCCAACTGGCCACATGCACAATGCGCTCTTTGCTCAGCAAATAGATGCGGAACCCCTTGGCCTCCTGCCATCGGCCCTGGCCCCTTTTCTCGTTGCGCCGGGCTTTGGGCCGCGTCGGCACATGGGCACCATCGGAGGCAACCACCAGTACCGGCCGCCAGCAGCCCTCGGTTACCTGTCGGCAGCGCCAAGCGATGTTTTCCGGGTCGGGGATCACATCCTCCAGGGAGGCATGCCCACCCACGGCTTCAAAGGTGTCGTGCATGAAATGGTCGCTCACGGGCTGATCGGTCAGCTCCGCAAACAGGTCGCTGCCGCTGGAAAATGGTACCTCGGCCGTGGTTCGGGTCGCTTTTTGCTGAACATCGAACTGATATTTCTTG
This sequence comes from uncultured bacterium, assembly GCA_964454395.1. Lineage (GTDB taxonomy): Bacteria > Oederibacteriota > JAAXVQ01 > JAAXVQ01 > JAUVAV01 > CAVQBK01. Next base: position 1,084 of record CAYVTN010000339.1, read on the forward strand.
CGGCTGAGTTCCAGCACCTGGTCCAGGGGGGAAAACCCGTATGAGCAATCCACACAATAAAACCAGGGCCGCCTCAAGGCGCTGGGGCCCTGCATGCTGACGATCTTTTTCGTATCCTCCCGGCGCCGTTTGCACACTTTGCCGCATTTGGGGCAAGGGGCATACTCCCGATCCAGTTCACCGGCGTATTTTTTCTCGATCAGGATCTGCAAACAGGCGCCGAAAAACTGCTTTTTCGTTTTGGCAAACAGCTCACTTAGTTGCGTCAACGTCGGCTTTTTGCCGTCGGCAAAGGCCTCGGCAATGATCAGGTCAACCCATTTGTCCACTTCATCATGAACCATGTCGCGAAATTGCCCTGCCGCATCCGGCTCCAGTTCCAGCGCTGCCAGTCCCATGCCGCCCACCTATTGCCATCCCGCCAATTCTTGGCGAAAGCGGGCGCAAAGCGGGTAAACATAAATCTCCTTGACGGCCGCACCGTGGCGCCGGTTGGCGCGGTCCATGCGGCCTCGGCCCGTTGTGGGTCCCAAGTGGATCCAGTTGGCCGCTTTATAACATGTGCCCCTGAAGCGCTTCTGGTCCACCAGGGTCTCGAGCACAACCGGCCGATAGCCGTAGCTGCGATGCCAGTCGGCGGCAACCCCACGGGCCGCCAGCGCCAGCGCACAACTGGCCAGATTCTTGACTTGAACCCAGGGAAATAGCAAAAACCGGCTGTTATTGATGATCTTTTGCAAGTTGGCGGTTCGTTGTTCATCGCTCCAGCCAATCCAGCCATCCCGCGGCGCCATCTTCCATGCCGGGCTGGAAAACTGAAAACAGCCCAGGCGCTGGCCGGTCGTAGCGGAGTCGATAAAATAGCGCAACTGGGCGCCAAAAGGCAATTGATAACCCAGGTAATGATAGCGATCGACGTAATCGTACCAAAGCTGGCGTTGCTGCCGGCTTTCAACCCGGGTGAGCACCAACGGCGCCAGTTCCTTCAACTTGGCTGTGATGGGAGCTGACGGGTCGGATTTTTTGCAGTGCACAACCTTGGTTGCAGCTTTCTTCACATACTGCTGGCGGCAGGCCGGCAGTGCGATGACGCCCTTTTCATCCAGGCTTTCTAAAAACTGCCGGCACTCAACGCTTTTGAGCTTGCCCGTGGGTCTTTTCCATGAGAACAGCTCGCAGATCGTATTGGCAAGCTCGGTGCGGCTGAGTTTGGGAAAAGTCGCTATGACCTCGGCGATCTCTTTGATTTGTTGGCTGTCTATTGCCTGGCCGCAAAAAACGACGCTGCTTTTCGATTTCATTTGATCACCCGGCTCCTGTTGCAAGATCAGTTTATAGTGCTATACAGATGATCAAAATGAATGTCCTGCGCTTTTTTCACCCTGTTCAACCTTTTTTTGATTCAGGCCTTCAAAAATCCATTAACAAATCGGTAATGCTCCCGTAATCAGCACTGATGAGACTGCCCCAATCAAGGAAGCAGGGACTCCTACGAGGACAAGTAATCCACCTAATTGTCGCGGATCATATGTAAAAGGTATCTCAAAAAGTCTTCCTATTCCAAATAGAAGCCAAAGAATTGCGTATGAGATTGCGACATGCAGAATGAGTTGAGATCGTCCAGTCTGTTTCTCCATAATTGTGATCCTGAGTTTAATCTCAATCCCACAAAACCAGCAAGGCGCCTAACGACCTGGGTGAGGGGCGCGCCCCGTGGTAGCCGCTTTTGCCGCCACGCTTCTTCGCGTCCCTCTCTACCCTTTGGTTGGACGAAGCCGCTACGCGGCGAAAAAAAGTCTCAAATCATAGTATAACTCCCTGGATGACCCAATTCCGGGCACCATCAAAACAAAGGGAGGTATGCCATGAAAAAGGATGAATTCAACCGATTTGATGAGCTTTATTAGCGTCACCTGCGTATGCTTAAGCTCCAGGGCAAAAGCCAAAAGACCATCGATGCCTATGCGCGCGCGGTGCGCCGGATCAGTGAGCATTTTGATTGTTGCCCCGACCAGTTGACCCTGGATCAGCGAGAACAATATTTTTCCGACTTGGTGAAGTCGCATTCCTGGAGCACCGTCAAAATTGACCGCAATGGTCTGCAATTTTTCTGGAAACATGTGTTGAAACAAGACTGGCAGTGGGTAAATATCGTCAAAGCCCCCAAGGTCCGTTCCCTGCCCGATATCCTCACCGTCACCGAAATCGAACAAATGATCGGTGCCACGCGCAAGCTACGCTACCGGGTTTTTCTGTTGGCAACCTATTCCATGGGCCTGCGGCTCGCCGAGACCCTGGCCTTGCAGGTGGGCGATATCGACGGTCAGCGCAAGATGGTTCATATCCGGCGCGGTAAGGGGCACAAGGATCGTTTCGTCCCTTTGCCGGATCTGACCTATCAAGCCTTGC
>CAYVTN010000340.1:0-3484 GCA_964454395.1 uncultured bacterium
AAAGCAATTAAATGCTCGTACCTTTAAGGCAGCCGGCGCAAAAGCGTATAGCGTCCCAGCACCGCCAGACCCAGCAGCAGCCAGGCTGCAAGCAACCACGGGAAATAACGGTCCTGATAATTGGTGAAAGACACGACCTTGTAATCACTTTTTTCCAAATGATTGATGCGGTCAAACACCCGCTCCAGGCCCTTTAGATTTTTGGCCCGGAAATAATCCCCGCCTGCCGAAGCACCGGCCACCTGGCGCAGCGTGTTTTCATCCAGATCATCTTTAGTTTTCATATACCGGGTTCCAAAAACCGGATCCTGCACGGGGATCATGCCGCCTTCGGGCGAGCCGGCGCCGACTGCATAAATTTTGACGCCCAGCGCCGCTGCTGCCTTGGCGGCAGTGACGGGATCAATGGCCCCCACATTATTGCGTCCGTCGGTGAGCAACAAAATGACCTTGCTTTTAGCCTTGGACTCGCGCAGCCGGTCCGCAGCGGTGGCCAGGGCCATGCCGATGGCCGTGCCGTCCACGCCGGTCATATCAATCGCCACCTTATCAAGGAGATCCAGCAACGCCCGCTTGTCCGCGGTTAAGGGGCATATGGTCAGGGCCGCACCGCCGAATACCACCAGGCCCATGCGGTCATGGGGACGTTTTTCAATAAACTGCCGGGCCACTTCTTTGGCCGCACCCAGGCGGTTCTGGGGTTTAAAATCAACGGAGCGCATGGACCCCGATGTATCCAGACAAAGAATGATATCCACCCCTTGGCCCGTGAGTTGATCGGTTTTCAATCCATGCTGTGGTCTGGCCATGGCCACCACCGCCAGGCCCAATCCCAGTACAATAACCAGGCCCAGCCACTCATCAGGCCCCATCACCGCTCTGGGCCAGAGGCGGTTAACGCTTTGCAGCGAGGGATAGCCCAGACCTTTGGGATGGCGGGTGCGCCACCACAGCAGCACGCCCAGACCTGCCACAGGAATCAACAACCACAGCCATCCTGGATTTGCAAAATGAATCATGCTTTCCTCTGTTATCGTAATATAAGCTGGTCGCAATAATAAGCAGTTATTGTTGCGGATTGGGTATTATTTGTACCCATGCCGTTTTTTCGACAATGTCAGATCCTGTATCCCCAACATCTACGTTTTGTGTAGGGGCACGGCGCGCCGTGCCCCTACCTACGCCAAGGACCGCAAGCCGCAAAACCTGGTAAGCGTTTGCTTCCGGCTTGGTTATGTTGTCGGCTTCATCCGTGTCTGCGGCTCCTCCACAGGCACAGGGGTGGTGGTCTGCACAAAATCCCATACCATCTGCCAGTGGTCATGAAGTTCTTTTTCTTCAGCCCCGGCTTTGGCAAACTTGACCAGATCACTGAAGGTCAGCAAGTCCATGACCTTCACGGTTTCCGAACGGGGGCAGGTGGTTTGCTTTAAAACGCGCGACAATTCATGGGTGGTGCGGTCCACGGCATTAATATGATAACGTCCTTCCAAGTAGCGCCGCAAAATATCCGTCAATTGGCTGTAGTACAGCTTGTCCTGCCGCTGGCCGGCCAGGGAGGACTGCTGTAATTGACGCAGCCGTTGTCTGGCCATTTCCTCGGGAGGCAAGGGGGGCGGTCCGGCGGAAAATGTTGGGATAAGACCGCGCCGTTTGAGCCACCACCACAGACCCGCCAACGCTACCGCCACCCCCAAAGTCACCCAGCCCGCCAGCCACCAGCTGATCATGCCTTGGACAGGTTTCAAACCGCGCAGCTTTCCCGGTTGATCGCCCTTTTTAGGCGGCAGGCCGTCCACTTTGATGGTCAAAGGCAGAGGCCGGAATTCTCCTTTTTGGCCGCCTTGTTCAAACCCAAAAGGCATGGCCGGCAGTTTCACTGATCCCGACAGATAGGTTCTCAATGTCAATTCATCCACCCGGTGGCATACTTCACCTTCACAGCGCACCGTGCCGGTGCTGACCTTGAGCACTTCCCAGTCCCCCAGCCGGCCCTGATAGGCGACGGGCGCCAGCGTCACACCGGGCTTTAACGTCATGACCACCTGAATAATAAAGGGATCGCCGATCTTGGGATTCCGGGAAACAGGACGGTAAACCACAGAGAGCGGCAGGGAGCCTGTCGCGGTTGCCGCTGGTGTGACCGCAGGCGTGGGCCGGGCCGGTTCCACCCGTACGGCCCAGGCACTTGCGCTTAAAACCAGGGTCAGCATGACGCCCGCCAGGGCACCTCTTTTTATCAGCCATGTTCCTGTCATGAACCGGATCATCCTTTGTAAATCTTGGGTTCTGCCGTGGGGCCTTAATGAAACCGACTGGCCCGCATCCGGAAAAATTTCAATAAGGGTTCCACATAAGACCGGTCCGTGCGCAGATCGATCCTGTCCACGTTGATCTTTTTCAACCCTTCTTCCCGTTTCAGCCGGGCTTCCTGCTGATAACGGGCATAAGCTTTCTGGCAGGCCTTCTGCCCCGTGGGAATGAGCCGGGCTTCGCCGGTCTCCAGATCTTCCACCTCCAGAAAGGGAATGCCCGCCGGCAGCTGGTCTTCCGCCGGATCGCGCACTTCCATGGCGATCACGTCATGACGGCGGTTGGTGATGCCCAGGGCTTTTTCATACCCCGACGTTTGAAAATCGGAAATCAAAAACACGATGCTGCGCCGTTTGATAATGTCATTCAAATATTCCAGGGCGGGATTGAAATCCGTGCCCCGGCCCTGGGGATTAAAATACAAAAGCTCGCGCAGGATGCGCGAAAGATGGGTGCTGCCTTTGGCAGGAGGCACAAACGTCTCCACCTGATCGGTAAAGAGGATGGCGCCGATGCGGTCGTTGTTCCTGATGGCCGCATAAGCCAGTACGCCGGCCAGCTCGGCCACGATCTCCGCTTTACTCTGGGAGGCGGTGCCAAAGCGCTGGGAAGCCGAGCAATCAACCAGCAGCATCATGTTCAGCTCCCGCTCTTCCACAAACTTTTTGATGTGGGGCACGCCGGTGCGGGCGGTTACATTCCAGTCGATGCTGCGGATATCATCGCCGGGGAAATATTCCCGCACTTCATCAAATTCCATGCCTCGGCCTTTGAACACGCTTTCATATTGGCCGGCAAACAATTCATTGACCAGCCGGCCGGTTCGTATTTCCAAGCGTCTGATTTTGGCAATGATTTCCTTGGGTAACATTAGCCTTCCTTATCCGGCAAAACCGGAATAAAAGATCTGTCTCACGCCAAACCCGCGAAGCCGCAAAGAAAGAAAAAGCCAATGATTCTTTGAAGATTTTATCTTTCCGTTGCGCGCTTTGCGGGCTTGGCGTGAGAAAACTTTTTATTTTAAATTTTTTACTCAACTTTAGCAAAGTTGCTTTTTCGGGCCAAAAAGCAGGTTAGGGCAATAAATCCGGGGCCCATCTCCTTGGGCTCCTGCCACAAAAGCCTTGAACTCAAGGGTGGGCCACTTGGAAAAGCTTACCCGTCGGGACAC
>CAYVTN010000341.1:0-3469 GCA_964454395.1 uncultured bacterium
GCAGGCACGGGGATGCTGTTCCCAAACAGCTCATACAACGAGACCGCGGCCAAGGGTGCAAATATATAAAAGTTCCAGTCATCCACCGGCACCGCCTTGGGCCAGTTCCAGCCTAAAACAGCCGTGTACCACCAAAGGCGTTGGGTAAATCCTACATAATTCCAGATAAAACCAATGGCAGCCAAAATGGCGATTGTGACCAACAGGCCGGGCAGGTGGAATCTGGGGCCTGCCACCGGCCAGAGCAGCAGTGCCAGGCCATTATAAAGCACCACCTGGCTGAGAATATAGGCAGGATGAAAATTCCTGGCCACCGCCGTGGTGGCTGCTCCCAGAACCGCCAACGTCAAGACCAGGAAAAGAAAATAAAATCTCGAAGATTTCCACCGGGGATTGGCCATTTTATCGGCCAGAAATCCATACACCAAAATGCTGAGGACGCCGCCCAGCGGATAAAACAAAAGTTCTTCCAAAGGCAGATGGGGCAGCACCTGCCATCCCAGCATGGTTTGGGGATTAAAGTGCCACCAGCCTTGCGAGGACACCAGGGCGCTCCAACCGCAGCCCAACACCAGGATGATCAGCACGGACCACCAGAAAGCGCGGTGATTCATTTTTTTCCACGTTTTTCGTAAAAGCGTTATGGGCAAAAGAAAAAAAAGGATTTCCGTGATCAAATACCATGGTGTGCCTGCACGCTGTTTCTTCTGGCCACTCACTTGTTCAAACCCCCTCGGACCGAGTCCTGCCGTCTTGGCCGTCATACGCCGATATAGGTAATTATCGGCGCGCCGGACATCAGTCTTTAGTCCCCTTGGTCCCTCCCTCCCCTCTGACCATCGTCTCAAATTATAAAAGGCCACTTTTAAAAGTGGCCTTTTATAATGCAGCATTCTTTCCGATAAATTGTATTGACTTATCTACAAATTAGTTGTTATCCATCAGACAGAGGACCCACCCCGCTGCATGCGTTGAAACAAGGGCCGCCCGGGTCGTTTCTTTATTACTCCCCATTGCCTCAGACGAAGTATAACCGCCCTTGCCAACCGCTTGTTATGGGGTATTGGCAGATTAAACGTATGGCCGTCGTTGTCTCTAACCGTGATGATCCCAAATCGAAGGGATTTCATCTTTTCCAACAACTCCAATCGTTTTTGCAAGGCTGATTTTACCTGATCATCTTTGGAGAAATACCGTTTATCCAATAAAGTTGCATAACATTTTTCCAGAATCCGGGCATCCGACCCATCAGTGATGGATTGGGATTGAAATACTTGTTTTTGTAAAGCTGAAACTGCCGGATAGAGCGGATCAGACTTGTCCAAATGTGGAACAATAACCGATTGCCAAAAAGCTTCGGGCTGTTGTAAAAATGCCAAAAATAAAAACAGTCCCCTGTCCATGAAATTAGGATTATCGCGCTTCCTGATGATGGTATTAATAGACCAAGTTATTATTCTTTTGGCCATTTTTTGCCGATAGCCATTAGCGCTGTTATAAGCCGTCAAGAGGCTCCGGGGCAGAGGGAACGCCGGCGTTTCATCCGGCTGTATAAATCGACCCAAAAACATATTGAAAATAAACGGGAGCAACTCCATGTCGTAAGTAATAATTTTAAATTTCTGAGGAATGCTTCGTTGACCTATTGACCAATAAAGTGGTTTATCCGATTTGAATAATCTCAACATACCCTTATTGAATAATTCCAACAGCCCGGGCGTAAAAAGTGAGTCATCCCGATCCGGACGTGATTTGATGATCTTGGCTGTTTTTGCGCCGATACCATCCGGCTTTTCCAGATCAACTTCCATCAAAACGTTGTCGGTAATACTTCTATTCATTTCCCCATGGAAAAAAGCGCTGAAAATAATAACCAGCATGCTGAATATGGCAAAAACGACGCCCGCCGGTGAAAGTATATTCCCGGAAGCAGCCAATGCCAGCAAGACCGGCGCCGCCAAAGAGGTTAGAGACGCAATGCTTGTCGCTTTCCAGGTATTCTTAAGATGTTCCATTAAATGTTTAGGACGTTTACCATAGACACCTAACAAAAGATGGCCCATGAAAAACGTTCCAACTACCATCAATATCGCATCAACTAAGGGAATGCCTGTTAAATAACCATTCATGAAGATCGTTGGATGCAGGTACAGCTCCAAAAACTGCCAACCCGCTATAAACCCTTCTATCCCCCCAGCCAATAGTTTAGGTACTTTTATAATTTCCCATAATCCGAACGCTCCAGTAGTAGCAGCATAGCGAGGTATTGGGGCTGCATCATCTGAGTTGTCATTCCACAGTTCTGAAAACCAATTTAAGATTTTATGCCAGAATTTAGTATTTTTATTTGCCTGATGAGCGATTCCTTCGATTTCTATTCTTCTCGTCTTCTCAGTTAAATTGACCATGCCTGTAAGATCGCTGTAAAAAGGCGCCAAACTTTTAGATAAGGTGACCTCTTTTCTTTTTTTAACCAAACCTGCAGTTTCAACCTCCAATTTCACAGCCTCTATCACATCTAAATTGCCGGTCTCCGCCCATGTTTTTAAATATTCCCTCACAATTGGCACATAGTTATAGGGATTGGAGGTTTTAATAGGACTTACTGTAAATAGGGTTCCGGTCTCTGGATCCAGCATGACGCTCACCCGGGCTAACGGCCGGGAAGGATTCTGAATATCACGTATATACAATACGCCTGCAGTCAGGTTAAGCAGGTATCCGGCAGCATATTGATTATATATACCGGTGATATCCAAACAACTTCCGCCAAGACGCGGCCATCCGAGATGAAGAATTTCCAAAGGATCCTGCTCCATATAGATTTCAACATTTTTGGGTGAAAGATCGCTGCGGCTAGATCGTAAAGGCATCTCCCCGCTCTTTTGCATTAATAAGCCGCTCACTTCTTCCAAATGCGTTTTTATAACATTATATAACTCTTTAGGTATAGTGCTGCCAAGGTGTTTCAAGGTCTCCATAATTTCAGGAATATCGCCAGTTAACTCTTCTGTTGTAAACGCTCTGTCTTGAGCAATCAGGTCATTTATAAATGATCTATCGTGTTGGTTCATCTGATCTGCAGCTACTACATCAGCCAACTCTCTCAAATGCTGGATGGCAGCATACCAGTTTTCCCAAAGCGCTTTTGCTTGCAGGTCAACTTGCCCTGACATAACCACGCCTTTCAAAGCCGGCGGACTGCTTAACCTTGTGCGGTCTTTTATCAAGAAGGGCTTCAAAGTGTCCATTTGGGCTTTCATTCCATCAACGGAGCTGAGTTGCCGGCGATAAGCAGCAAGAGCTTGGTCGCGTGTTCCTCCGGTCAACCGCGATTGGTAATAGCTTCGCAAAGCTTGATTTAAGGGATGATCCTTCTTTAAAAAATCCCCATGTCCACTCATATAAATTAAAACATTTATTTCTTTTTCCGTTGGCTGGTTCCACGTTATCTTCTCGATATCCAGAT
>CAYVTN010000342.1:0-3468 GCA_964454395.1 uncultured bacterium
AAGAGCTGCGGCCTCTGTCTGGCGGCTTGCCCCAAGCATATCATGAAAATTTCCGATCAAAAAAACAGCCGTGGATTTGAAGTGGCCGAGTGCTTTGATCTGTCCCAGTGTATTGGATGCAAAGCCTGCGCTGAAATCTGCCCTGATGCGGCCATTGAGATCGTGAAGGAGAACGAGTGATGACGAACGCCATGTTAATGAAAGGCAACGAAGCCATGGCCGAGGCGGCCATCCGGGCCGGTTGCAGATATTATTTCGGTTATCCCATTACGCCTCAAAACGAGGTGCCAGCTTATATGTCCCGGCGTATGCCGGAAGTGGGCGGAACGTTTTTACAGGCCGAGTCGGAAGTCGCGGCCATCAACATGGTATTTGGCGCCTCCGTGGCCGGCGCCCGGGCCATGACTTCTTCGTCTTCGCCGGGCATCTCTCTAAAACAGGAAGGGATTTCCTATTTGGCGGGCTGTGAATTACCGGCGGTGATTGCCAATGTGCAGCGCGGCGGGCCGGGCCTGGGCCACATCGCGCCATCGCAGGCTGATTATTGGCAGGCCACGCGCGGCGGCGGTCATGGGGATTATCATATCATCGTGCTGGGTCCGCACACTGTCCGGGAACTTATTGAACTGACCATGGATGCCTTTGATCTGGCGGACCTGTACCGCATACCGGTCATGATTTTGAGCGACGGGCTGTTGGGGCAGATGATGGAAAAAGCCTCTTTCCCTGAGGCTAAGGAGCAACAGCAAAAAGGTTTCCTGAAAGGCCGCACTTTGCCGGCCAAGGATTGGGCCCTGACGGGCGCCAAAGGCCGGCCGCCGCAACTGATTCGTTCTTTGCTGATGGAAGGGGACGCTTTGGAAGCGCACAATTACCATTTGGCGGAAAAATATGAAACTATCGGCAAAGAGGAAACCACAGTCGAGCTGCTTGACTGTGAAGATGCGGACGTGGTCATTGCGGCTTATGGGTCCTGCGCCCGCATTGCCAAAAGCGCCCTGGCTACTTTGAAAGAGCAAGGCTTAAAGGTGGGCCTCTTCCGGCCAATCACGTTGTGGCCTTTTCCCATGAACGCCTTGTCCAGGTTGGCTGACGGCAGGAAAAAGTTTTTGGTCGTGGAAATGAGCATGGGTCAATTCGCCCAGGATGTGAAGCTGGCGGTGGCGCAGCAACTGGCCTTGAAAGATGCGGTGATCGAGGAAATGCATTTTCCGGGCGGACGGGTGCCCACCCCGGAAGAGATCGTGGACAAGGCCAGGGAGGTGCTGGCATGAGTACAACCATTTTTCAAAGAACAAAAGGATTAAAAGATACGGTGACCACCTATTGTGCCGGCTGCGGTCACGGCGTGGCTCACCGCCTGCTGGCTGAGGCCATTGAGGAATTGGGCGCCTTGGACCGTACCGTGGCGGTGGCGCCGGTGGGATGCGCGGTCTTTGGCTATGATTATTGGAATTTTGATACCACCGAGGCCGCTCACGGCCGCACGCCGGCCGTGGCCACGGCCATCAAGCGTGTGCTGCCCGACCGGTTGGTGATCAGTTATCAGGGTGACGGCGATCTGGCGTCCATCGGCATGGCCGAGATTGTGCACGCCGCCAACCGCGGGGAAAAAATCACCGTAATCTTTATCAACAACAACAACTACGGCATGACCGGCGGCCAGATGGCGCCCACCACCTTGGTGGGCCAGGTGACAACCACCACGCCGTATGGCCGCAAAGAGGAAGACGCCGGGGCGCCCATCAAAATGGCCGAGTTCCTGGCCGCACTGCCGGGGGTTAAATATGCCGCCCGCGGAGCGTTGCATAAGCCGGGATTGGTTAAAAAAGCCAAATCCTATATCAAAGCTGCTCTGGATGTGCAGGAAGCCAAGCTGGGTTTTTCCCTGGTGGAGCTTTTATCCCTTTGTCCCACCAATTGGGGCTTTGAACCGGTTGAAGCTGCGCAAAAAGTGGATGAACTGGTGATTCCCCAATTCCCGCTGGGCGTGATCAAAGACGTGCGTTCGGGAAAGGAAGGTTAAAGCATGTTGGACCGCATTATCATTGCCGGATCAGGCGGGCAGGGCATCCAGTTTGCCGGCCAGATGGTTGCTTTGGCGGCCGTGGCCCAGGGTCTGGAAGCCACTTACGTGCCTTCTTACGGCGCCGAACGCAGAGGTGGCAAATCCTTTTGCACGGTTGTGGTGGGCGACCACTTTATCAATGCGCCGGTTTTTAGGGAAGCTGACGTGCTTCTGGCCCTGGATCAGCGGGCCAGAAATGAATACGCCCATATGGTTAAACCAACGGGGATTATTCTGGCGGACAAAGCATTGGCCGGCCAGGCAGGGGAAGGGGAGAAAGCCCCGGTGAGGCTGATTGATGCTCATGAAGCCGCCCAACCCCTGCGGCAGGATAAAAAAACCTCGGTACAGAATCTGGTCATGCTCGGCGCCTACCTGGCACTGGAACGGGGCGTCACCATGGCAGCCGTCAAGCAAGTGCTGGAGCAAAAATCCCGCAAAAAGCCTCATCTGTTGGCGTCCAATCTCAAGGCCCTGGATTTAGGCGTCGCCATGATCAGCGCAGGGTAATCTGCATGATCAGAAAAGCCACCATCAAGGATGCCAAAGGCATCCATAAACTCATCAACAGCCGCGCCTTGAAACAAGAGATGCTGGCCAGGCCCTTGTCGGAGATTTACGAAAATATCCGTGATTATTACGTGGCCGTGGAAAAAAGCAAAGTGGTGGGCGTGGCCGGCCTGCACGTCAACTGGGAGAATTTGGCGGAAATCAAATCCGTGGCCGTGGATCAGGACCGCCAGGGCCAAGGCCTGGGCCAAGCCCTGGTGGCGGCCTGCCTGGAAGAAGGCAAGACCCTGAAAGTGAGCTCGTTTTACGCTCTGACCTATGTGCCCGGCTTTTTCAAGAAGCTGGGCTTCAAGCGCATCAGCCGCGATACCCTGCCGCACAAGGTCTGGAATGAGTGCATCAAATGTCCTCATTTTCCCAATTGCAATGAAATCGCCATGCTGCTGGAAACCAAAAAATAGGCTTGACATTAGCTTGAAAAACCGTATTATTTAAGCTCCTTGAGCCAAGTTTTACTGTTGTTGAAAGACCATTGCGGCCAACGGACTGTCCCCAAAAATGGGTTGGGGATAGGCAATGAGCTGCTCACAAGGAATGCGGGCGAATAGCTCAGTTGGTTAGAGCACCTGCCTTACAAGCAGGGGGTCACAGGTTCGAGTCCTGTTTCGCCCACCAGTGAATTTTGCATTAGCAAAATTCCGAGCTGCTGAAAGCAGCGGTCACCTATCGACTTTCGATTTTCGTTATTTTTCGAAAGTTGTGAGTTGAATGATTCACATACGTTTATCTCCGGGGTCGTAGCTCAGTTGGTTAGAGCGCCTGCCTGTCACGCAGGAGGCCGCGAGTTCGAGTCTCGTCGGCCCCGCCAGAAAATAAAAATCCCGCACTGA
>CAYVTN010000343.1:0-3432 GCA_964454395.1 uncultured bacterium
TTTCTATCATCATCCTGACATCCGAAGCCAATGGCTTGGGATTGGTGTTGCCCACACTGGCTGCAAGCAATGCCTTACCCGTATATTGTTCGACTTCTTGGGGGCTGACCGGTTCACGCTTGAGCAGCGTCAAGACGCATTCTTTCAAAGCAGCCACATTTTCCAGATGCAGGGCCTGCAGGATGACGTTCACCTCATCCGGCCGGTTCTTTTCAATGTAATTCAGATAAGCCGGCATAAGCAAGCCATTGGCATGGCCATGAGGCACCTGCTTGTAATAAGTCAGACAATAACCAATGGCATGCAGCACGGTGGTGCCGCTTTGGGCAATGACCATACCCGCCAGATTGGAAGCCCAGAGCAATTGTTGCCGCTGCTCGAAATTCATGGCTGTTTTATTGACCAGCAAGACCAGCCCTTGGCCGATCAGAGCCAGACTTTCCAAAGCCAGAAGTTTGGCAAAAGGCGTTGATCGTCTTGCCAAATAACCTTCCACCGCGTGACTCATGGCATCCATGAGCGTATCCACCGTTATGGTTTCCGGCAGACCCAGCGTGTAGGTGGCATCAAGAAAGGCTAATGCCGGAAACAATTGCTGGGATTTTAAATTGCTTTTGGTTTCCAATTTTTGGTTGGTCAAAATGGCGTAAGGCGTCACTTCGCTGCCCGTGCCGGCCGTGGTGGGAATAGCGGCCACGGGCAACACATCATCAAAAAAATTATTGCTGAACAGCTCATCATCAGTCAATTTGTTGTAGCACAGGACGGCCACGGCTTTGGCTGCATCCATCACCGAACCGCCGCCAATGGCCACTACAAAATCACATTCTTTTTCCCGTGCCAGGGCGGCTGCGCTGCGCACGGCTTCAATGGTGGGATTGGGCATGATTTTGTCATAGTGCGTGATGGTCACGGCCTTGGCTTCCAGAGCGGTGAGCACATCATCCAAGGCTCCGTTTTTCCGGGCTGAATGTTCTCCCGTGAGCACCAAAGCATGCCAGCCCAGTTTGGCCAATTGGTCGGCTTCCTGGTTCACACAACCCTGGCCCATAATTATTTTTGTCGGCATATAATGTTGATAATTCATTGCTTCCTCCTGTTGATGATAGTGCTTGTCTTGCGACCAAAATCCGCCTTCTCTGCGTCTGGGCGAAAAATTTTTCGGCCCGGCATTTTTTAAATTGCCCGGCCCAGGCAACTAGAACCAAATCTGTCCTCCCACCTGAGCCAGCCAATCCCTTGGTTCCAAACGATAAATAATAGTCCCTCGCACTGCACTGGTCAAGTACCAGAACAACGTCATATCCAAGGTCGTTTCCAAAGCGAGGGACGATTGGGCGTGATGGCGCTGTTCTGAAAAGTCCAGCGGCCCTTCCCAGGCCAGGCCGCTATCATAGTTCAACTTCATCCAGAGATCATTGAAAAAAACCGGCCATTCACTCCACCCTTGATCAATCATCCAAAGGGGCAGGTTATAACCTGCCGAGAATGTGGCCTGATTGCCCGCAGCCTGCCACTCCTGGCCAAAACCGCTGGACGCATAAGCGCCATTGTTTTCGGAAAATCGGCCGGACTGCTTTTTACCGCGCAGTCCCAGCTGCCATGCTTGGTGCCTGACCAATCCGGGTAAGTAAAAGGTGCTGCTCCAGGTCAGGGCTTGACCGTCATTCCAGGACCTGAGCAGGCTTTGTTCCCAACCCAGGCTGAGAGACAGCCCTTGGACAGGAAAAAAATCGCGTGGTCCCTGTCGCCCGTGGAAAAAACCAACGCTGGTTTTGGCAAACAGCGCCTTGGGATAAGCCACCGGCTGGTCGGCCGTGTAAAAGGCGCTGCCCACCACACCCTGCCAGCTGGTGGCCGTAGCCCAATCCCTGGTCAAATGTTTCCAAAAAGTGGTATTGAGGGTTAAATCCAGGCCCGCCCGGCGGCCCCAGCCCAGATACCGGTCCGATACCCCACCTAAAATCAGTTGGTTGGTGGGTTCATAGTTCGCGTGCAGGGACCAGCTCAAAGGCCATTGATTATTTTGGTAGGTTAACGAGCCATAGGGGTTGCCGCTTTGCAGGCCAAACAGCACTTGAGCCTGCCATTCATGAAATTCCAGAGGATCGCGCTGGGCGGAAAAAGCGCCCAGCAAAACCCCTTTCTGACCCCATCCTAGGGCCGGCACCCAAAATGTAGGCGCCAAATAAAGCCAGGGATTGTACGGCGCCGTACCGGTTAGTTTCGTAGTCTGGACAGCGGCGGGCACCACAGGCCATCCGGACACCGGCGTGGTGGTGGTGACCAGCGTCCAGGTGGAACGGTCTAGCGGTGCAACGAGCAGGTGCTGCTGATGGCCTTTTTCATAGGTTACCATGACCACCCGCGTGGCGTCCGGTGAAAGGTCAGGCTGGAAAACGCCCAGCCGGGCGTGGCTCAGCTGAAAAAGCTGGTGTGTCTGCAAGGACCAGGCAAACAGCTGGTAGCCTTGGACGCGGTCGGATATGAAATACAACCATTGCCCGTCCGATGACCAGGCAGGATCAAGATCAGCCGCTTCATCCCACCCCGTAATGGCCAAAACATGTTGGGATTGCGGGTCGATGAGGCAAATGTCCTGGCGACCATTAAACGTCACCACCACCGCCAGCCGGTGACCTGCCGGCGACCAGCGCGGATCGCGAAAATGGGCTTCTGCCGGTGCTGCAATAAAACGCCACCCTTGACCTTGGATGTCCTTCACCATCAATCGGGCCTGTCCCTGGTCATTGGCAATGGCCGCTTCAAACCCTTGCCGGGAAACATCAAGGGACCACAATCTTTTTTCCCGCCCACAAGCATGCACCTTACCGCCTTCCTTCAACTCATATGGACAGGCCTGCCGGGCATTGGGCTCAAAGGGATTGACGGTTAGTGTAGAAAAATACAGCCTCTTCTCCTGGGGCTGCCAATCCAGATGACCTTGCAACTCAATATCCTTTTGCCAGACCTGCTCCTTTCTGGTGCGGCTGTCAATCGTCACAATGATTTTGCCTGCATCCAAACTGTTTTTCAAAACCACGATTCTATTCTGGTCCATCCACTGGGGGCTGGCATATTCCACATCGGGCTCATCCGTCAGTCTTTTGGCTTTGGCCATGGGCAGGCCGGTGTTGGGATCATTTTTGATAAAGTCATTTTTCTTTTGCTGCTGCATATGCTTCCAATCGGCATCAAGGGACAACCCCATGGCATTCTGCCAGACCACGTCCAGCCCCCAGAAAGGCCAAGTGCATTGTTCCCTGGACACCAGATTCACCACAGAGACATGGTCTTGACGTGATTGCACAGCAGCAATCAAATCAGCGCCCCAAAAATAATTTCGCCCCCACGGCCGGTCCACCTTGGGTGGATTGGCTAATTGGGCTCTGCTCAAGGGCCGGTTGGCGAGGATGTCAGCTGCCAATTCCA
>CAYVTN010000344.1:0-3413 GCA_964454395.1 uncultured bacterium
GACCATTTGCCGGAGGACCTGAGAAGAAGAGAAAAACCCAGCCTGCGCAAACCTTTGGAAACGTTGTGGTGTGAAGATGAATTTGCTTTCGACTGATGACCTGGAAGATCAGGATGCCCGGTGGCCCCCTTTTTTAGTCCTGCAGGGCCTGCTCCAGGGAAGCTTGCAGTTCTTCCAGCCCCTTCATTTGGTCTTTGGAAATATGGCCGTAAATGGAGAGTAACATTAGCTCCCATTTGGCTTTGGCGAGCGCATGCTGGCATAGGCTGCGGTATTGTTTCTGATCAGAGGCGTTTGGACAATGCTGCATTAACCGGTAATAACGGACTACCTGGCTTATCAAATCCAGCCATTCTTCGGTATGTTCCTTCGGCAAAATACATGCGGTCAAGCTGTAATTGTGCCACCATCTGTCGATAATCGCAGCAGTATTCTGGGGTAATGTGGCCATGCTTTGCATTAAGATAATCCCTCCAAGCGATATTTTAAAATAACACGCTGCTGAAAAAGCCGTTGGCTTGGCCTCTCCGTCCGGATTGCATTTCGCAAGGTGCTTGCCCCGGAGGGGTCGCTCGAAGAGAAAATCCTTTTGCCGATGAAGATTTTTTCAACGCTTGCGAAATACAACCTGCATGGGCTCGATACCGGGCAACCCTTGCAAGGGTTTTTCAACAACCTGTTAATAAAACCAAAGTAAGTTATCGGCAGCCGGGAGTGATGACTTAAGGAAGAAGGTGTAAAAAAACAGGAAAAGTTGTGAATAAATTGTTGAAAGATGTGGATAAATCAGGGTGGTCAATACCCACCCGGCTTCTCCTGTCGACAAAATTCATATAATTTAAGGATGAAATGAAAATTGATCCGTCGTTGTTGAACAATCGTTCCGGGGAAAACAGCAGGCCTGAACCAGAGGTGCCACCGGTAGTTCTGGGGGCTTTAGCCCTGCTGTCTTTGTTGTTTATGGTGGGCATAGGTTACTTATGGATAACCAATGGGCGCCTGGGCATCAAGGCCATCTACCCGGACCAATTGGCGCCCCTGCAAATTGCGGTGGCAGCCTATCAAGGCCCCTTGTGGGAAATGGAAAAAAAGCGGGACCAGGTCAAGGATCTGCTGAAACAGCAAGGGTTGGCTTTGGGTGATCCCATTACGGTTTACGCCACCAGCCCCATGCATCTTCGGCCCCTGGAAGTAAAAAATGAAGTGGGTTATATCCTGGCCCTGGGCATGGTCCGATCCCAGTCATTTCAGGATGTTTCCATCAAACGCATCAGCCCCGGCAGGCGGTTGGTGGTGGCGGTCAAAGGTCATGGTGATTTTACAGGGCTTAAAGCCTACAAAGCAGCCCAACGCTTTCTGGCCGATAAAGGCTTAAAACCCGGTGAAGGGGAGCGTTATGAAGTCAAGCGCATGGATGATCGAGGTCGTCGCTGGACGGAACACTGGATCCCGGTGCAATAGGCGTTTGAGCATTCAGCCGGCCACCTGATAACCCTTGGCCAGCAAGATAGGCCTGATTTTATCACGAAAGTCGCCTTGGATTTCCAAATGGTGATCTTTGACCGTGCCGCCGGTCCCGCATTTTGATTTGATTTCCTTTCCCAAGTCTTTTAAAGCATCATCAGACAAAGCCAATCGCTCAATGACAGTAACCATTTTGCCGCCCCGTCCTTTTTTTTCCAACCGCATTACGGCTTTGCCGTGACCTGGTGCTTTTTTAGGAGCCTGCTGCCGGTTGGGCTTGTTTTGGTCGCTGTAGACTAAACGATGGTTGGATTCCATGGGGTCACCTCTTTCATGAACTTTGAACAGTTTAAACGACCATTGCCGGGAATTAAAGCATAATTTTAAGCCTATGAACGCAGGCTTAAAGACATCAAAAGATAAGGATAATTAAACATCATTAAAAAAAATATTGACACATTAAAAATAATAAGTTATAAAAATCATGATATTTATATAAGTATAATTCTTACAAAGGGTGAAGCATATGAGAATCTCTACTAAAGGACGTTATGCAGTTCGGGCATTAATTGAATTGGCAACCCAGGAAATTGACAAACCGGTAATGTTGTCCCAGATCGCTCATAATCAGGAAATTCCGCAGCGCTATTTGATCCAGATTTTCAGTTCCTTACGCAAAAGCGGACTGGTCAATAGTATTCGCGGCGCCAAGGGCGGCTTTCAACTGGGAAAAAGAGCATCGGAAATCACCCTGGAGGATATTATTGCCGCTTCGGAAGGCCCCATTGAACTCGTGGCCTGCGTGCCTGAAAAAGAAGAAGATTGCGGCCGCATTGCCGAATGTTCCACCCGCAGCATCTGGCAGCGGGTCAACAACGATATCAAAGCCGTCTTTCGTAAAATTACTTTGGAGGAGATGGTGCGGTTGCAATTGGATTTTACCACTTGTCGTGACAGTAATTATCAGATTTAAGCGAAAAGGAGGAGGCCAATGAGTATTAAAAATAATATATTGGAATTGATCGGCAATACGCCGATGGTACGGCTCAATAAAATGACGGCTGAAAGCGGCGCGGAAGTAGTGGTCAAGCTGGAATCCTTTAATCCCTGTTCCAGCGTGAAGGACCGCATCACCAATGCCATGATTGAAGCAGCGGAACGATTGGGTCAATTAAAACCCGGAGGCACTGTAATTGAGCCCACCAGCGGCAATACGGGCATTGGCTTGGCCATGGTTTGCGCGGTCAAGGGGTACAGGCTGATCCTGACCATGCCCGATACCATGAGCCTGGAACGCCGGCAAATTTTAAACGTTCTGGGCGCTCAATTGGTTTTGACCCCAGGCTCGGAAGGCATGAAAGGCGCTGTCAAAAAAGCGGAAGAATTGCTTAAATCACAATCAGGCGCCATCATGCCCCAGCAATTCATCAATCCCGCCAATCCGGAAGTGCACCGCAAAACCACGGCCGAGGAAATCTGGCAGGATTGTGAAGGACGGGTGGATATTCTCGTGTCCGGCGTGGGTACGGGCGGTACCCTTACCGGCGTGGGGGGAAGCTTGAAAAAATATAATCCGGCCCTGGAGGTGATTGCCGTGGAACCGGCGACGTCGCCGGTGCTTTCCGGAGGCCAGGCTGGTCCCCATAAGATTCAGGGTATCGGTGCGGGGTTTGTGCCCAAAGTACTGAACCTGGAAATCATCAATGAAATCATTCGGGTGCGCGACGAGGACGCCGGTGAAACGGCCCGTCGTTTGGCCAGGGAAGAGGGGATTTTGGGAGGCATTTCCTCGGGCGCCAATGTCTGGGCCGCCTTGCAAGTGGCCAATCGCCCTGAAAACAAGGACAAACGTATTGTTACCTTTATTTGTGATACAGGTGAGCGTTATTTGTCCACCTGGGCTTTTAGATCCAATGACTGATTAAGCCGGTTCTGTGGGGGCGTATGGT
>CAYVTN010000345.1:0-3408 GCA_964454395.1 uncultured bacterium
GGTCGATGAGGATGATGGAATAGAAATAACTTTCGCCCACATTAATTAATCCCCCTCCTTTAACCGAACCGTCCCAAAGGAATTGTTCGGGCAGGCGGCTCCCGCCCTGCCGTAAAAAAAGTTCATTGCCGGTTTCATCTGAAATAACGAACTTCCATGACTTGAGCTGAGGTATGTTTCTCATATTCTGTGGCCGGATGGCCAGGATCGGCTGCTTGGTAATCAAATCCAACCAGGGGGAAAACGTCAGATGGCTGTCACTGACCAGCGCCGCCTGGTCATACTTGGCCAGTTGTTGAGTGGGCATGATTTTCTCCGATAATTCGGCCGATTGTGCCATCATTTCTTCGATCGGCTTATCGGCATCCACAAACAGGAGACGCAACAATTTTTCGGACCGCACCTTCAGCTTATCTTCTCCGGCAACCACAAAATCCTTCATGGCCTGCTTGCTTTGGTCCCCGGCCTTAGCCTGCCCTTGATGACCCTTGTTGTTCTGCGGGCGGGCAGGTTTGGCATAACTGCCCCCCGTGCCGATCAACAGGCCACCCAACAGGCCGGCAACAATGGCCATGATCGTCCCAACTCGAATGTTCATATCCACCCTCCAACTTATCACTCCGGTGTCTCGTCACCGTTTTAATTTAAATACAAAGCGAATGCTGCCGCTCTCCAATTTGTGCCCCTTACTTTTAGGCAGTGGCGCAAAGATGAATTGCTTGGCCGCTTCCATGGCCAACCGGTCCAGTTCAGCGTAGCCACTGGTGGCTTCCACATAAACACTGCCTTCGTTCACACTGCCGTCGGGATAGACGCTCAAGGCTACGGTCACCGAGGCTTCAATACCCTGTTCTTCGGCCCAGGCAGGATACCTGGGCATTTTTAGTCTCAGTATTTTCCGGTTCCTGATCTGGCCGAATACGGCAAAAGCGTCGCGAAAGCCGTGTAAATTGGCTGTCCCCGTTCCCCGCCCGACAACACCGCGCCGGCTGCGCCGAACACCGGATACCACGCCCCGAATATCGCTGTTTTTATTGATGACAATACCGTTCTTACCCTTCAACGAGGAGGCAATATCCTGGTCCACCACCCCGGCACGGGCTTGGGCAATATTGGTGGATGTTCGCAAATTCAGCAGCCGGCCAGTTGTCCCTTGCCGACGCCCGGGCCCCGCCTCCCATTGCGGTGAGTTTACAGCCGGACCTCTGCTGATAGCCTTTTTGGAGATCAAGGCTTCGGAAGGATTGCGCCTCATACTATTTTTGGCAATCAGTGGTCCCGCCGGCCGGATAACACGTTTGGCCGGACGGGGGTGGGGTGCCGGATGTCTTCGGACCTTTTTCGGCTTGTGGACCCTCGCTCTGGCGGGGATGACCTTTTTAATAAAATCCAGAGCGCGATGTTTTTTCTTTTCAACCACCACCTCTTTGAATTCGGGAACCTGCACCGGCTCCACCATATCGATCTCGGTCAATTGCAAAATCGGTTTTTGATGATACTTCTGCCCCACCAGAATAAAGGTCAGCAATATAATGATATGAATAACCGTGGAGAGGCCGAACGCCACGTGCATGGAATCGCCGGAAGAAGATGGCCGCATGGACTCTGTGGGAGGCATATTAATGAACCTCCCGTTTTTTATATTCCGTTGCAAACAGGAGCTTTTTAGCGCCCGCTTTTTTTGCAATGGCCATAACATCCGTAATCCGGCTGTAGGCCAGGCGCTCGTCCGCCCGGATGACCACGACTTTTTGTTCGCTTCTCATCAATAATTGACGCAGGGTTTCCGCCAGCCGCTGGATATCGGGCACGGGATCACTGTCAATATACAGTTTCAGGTCATTGGTGATGTTGACATAAATAATTTGTTTGTCCTGTTCAACGCCCGTAAGCGCCTTGGGGATCATGATATCCACCATCGGCTTAAACAACATGGGCACGGTTACCATGAAGATAATAACCAAAACCAAGGAAACGTCGACCAAGGGCGTTACGTTAATCTCGGCAATACTTTTAAAAGCATTCTTCTTTTGAAAACGCAACATCTTACATCCTCACTGAATCACCGGTTTTTTAAAAATCAAATTTCTTTCCAGTAACCCTTCCTTATCATTCAACATGGCCAGCTTTTTTGCGCCTTGCTGCCGGCACATGTCCAGGACCTCCACCACCCGTCCGTAGGACACCCCGGCCGTGGTATTGATATAAACCGTGCCGTCCACGCTCGCCTGCAGCAATTGTTTTAAATAGCGCGGAAAATCAGAAATTAAAATCCGTTCTGAATTTAATTCGACGGCATTGCCCGGCAATACCTTGACATAGATCGTCTCGACTTGTTCTTCTTCCGCGGGGGTTTTGTCTGCCTGATCGCCCACCTGCTTTTTAACAGAGTTGACGGCAATGCCGTTTTGCGCAATCATTGGCGCCGTTACCATGAAGATGATGACCAGCACCAGGCACACATCCACCAAAGGTGTTACATTAATGTTGATAATGGGATCAGAACCACCGCCGCCACTAACTCCTGCGCCCATCGGATGATCCCTCCTGTGCATAAAGTAAAAGCACCAAATTTCGTGCTGCAATTTCCATCTCACTGTTCATGACCTTAACCCGGCTGGCAAAATAATTAAAGAACATCAGTGCCGGAATGGCCACAATCAGCCCCCCCGCGGTGGCCACCAACGCTTCGGCGATACCACTGGCCACCACGCTTGGTCCGGCGCCCGAGGCTGCGGCCAGATCATGAAAAGCGCGGATAATACCAATAACTGTTCCGAGCAGCCCTATAAAGGGCGTCATACTGCCCAGCGTTCCCAGGATATTCAGATAGCGTTCCAGGCGTATATTTTCTCCGGAAATAAGATTGGCCAAATATTCTTCCATATCGCCACGGGCTAGCGTACGGCGTTGAACCCCTTCACGAAAGATCAACGCGACCGATCCTTTCCGTTTGCTCAAAAAGGAAACAACTTCCTGCCAGCGTGCTTCCAGTATACCGCGGCGCACACGCTTCAGCAGCCAGGCGGAGTCCACCTTGTTTCTTGCAAAGACCCAAAAACGGTTCAGAATCACCGTCAGGGCTACAACGGAACATAAAAACAAAACGATTAATGTCGCACTCGATTTCATTACCTCGATAATATTAATTTCTATTCCCATAAAACCTCCTGGTCCGGCATATTAACCGGCATGTTTTTAGTAAATTTATCCGCAGCCAGCTGCGGGGCATCAAGGATTCTCAATTTGTTTTATTCTTTCCACAGCCCCTTGTTTCCAATCTTGCCGGGGAGCGTTTTGGGCTATGTCCCGGTAAATTGAAAGCGCTTTCTTCCAAGCCTGTTCTTTTTCATACAGGGCCGCCAATTGGGACAACGCCGTAATGCGGTAAACATCGGTTTTTGGAGT
>CAYVTN010000346.1:0-3384 GCA_964454395.1 uncultured bacterium
TGCCGTCAAATCGGTCAGCACGGCTTGAGCCTGATTAGGGCGCTGGCGGCTAAAAAGGAGGGGCCCGTTAATATCCTGACCCATTGCAATGCCGGCTGGCTCGCTTGCCTGGATTATGGCACGGCCACCGCGCCTATGTACGCGGCCCATGATGAAGGCCTCAATATTCATGTGTGGGTCGATGAGACCAGGCCCTGGAATCAGGGCGCCCGTCTGACGGCCTGGGAGCTGGGGCAGCATGGCGTGCCTCATACGGTGATCGCCGACAACACCGGCGGGCATTTGATGCAGCACGGCCTGGTGGATATGGTCATTGTGGGCAGTGACCGCACCACCAGGCGCGGTGATGTGGCCAATAAGATCGGCACTTATTTGAAAGCCTTGGCAGCCCATGACAACCAAGTGCCCTTTTATGCAGCCCTGCCTTGTTCCACCATCGACTGGACCATTGCCGACGGGCTCAAGGACATCCCCATTGAGCAACGGGGCCAGGAAGAGGTGAAATACGCGCAGGGCCTGATCGAAGGCCGGGTGGATAAAGTGCTGATCACCCCGCCGGGCAGCCAGGCCGTTAATTACGGGTTTGATGTCACCCCCGCCCGTCTGGTCACCGGAATCATTACCGAAAAAGGCATCCACCAGGCCAATGAAGAGGCCCTGGCCAATTTGAAAAAAGAATTGGATCACCATGGCTGAGCCTGAAGGCATCATTAAATACCACTGCCATTGGGCAAAAAAGGCCCCTTTACCCCGGGAAGCCTGCGCCGCGCTGTTGGCAGGCCGTCAGCAGTTGGCGGCGCGGCGCTACATCGGGGTCGACGATCAGGGCATTGGCTATGGCAACATCAGCCAACGCTGGCAATCATCATCGCGCTTTTTGATCACCGGCTCCCAGACCGGCGCACTTTCCGAGTTAACGCCCGCCCATTTGAGCCTGGTGACGGATTTGGATATCGCCAACAATGAATTGCATTGCCAAGGCCCCATCCAAGCCTCCTCCGAGGCCATGAGCCACGGCATTGTTTACCAGATGAAACCGGCTTGCGGCTGCGTGATTCATATTCATGACCGCAGGCTTTGGGATAAATTTATTGGCGTGTTGCCCACCACCTCGGCCGGGGCCTCCTATGGCTCGGTGCCCCTGGCCCTGGCCTTAAAAGCCCTGGTGGAAGAACTTTCCAAGCCTTTTCAAATGATCGTCATGGGAGGCCATGAACCGGGCCTGCTGATTTACGGCCCAAGCATTGATGAAACCGTGGGCTATTTGGAATCCATGACGTTTTCATGAAATTGCGGAAAAAAAATCTCCTGCGTTCTTTCTGAAAAACAACCGGACAATTGTCTTGAAATGAAACGTTTGATGTTTTAACTATTGTAAAATAAACGAAATTAGCAATTGAGATTTGCTTCAAAACTGTTGTTCGAGTATCCTTTTTGCATGTACTTATATGCACTTCTAAAAAGGATAGCCTATCATGCCTCTTAAACCAGGAAGCAATGCGGGAAAAATCATTCACAAAAGCTTAACTCTGTTTCTAGCCCTGGCCATGCTGATGCCTGGCACCAGTTGGGCCTTTCAAGTGCCGGCCATTAATCTGCCGGCAGGGCGCATGGTGCGATTAGCCGGCTTGAATCAGCCGATGGTGCTGCCAAAGGGCGTGGGCACAATTAAGCGCGTGCATCAGGGCCAAGGGCCAATCGTCATCTGTCTTGAAGATCTTCATTGCCACAGTCAGGTGCAGCACAACATCAGCCGTTTGATTGATTTTTTTCATCAGGAGCACGGCTTGTCCCTGGTGCTGGAAGAAGGCGCGGTTGGTCATGTGGCGGTGGAAAAGCTCGCACTCTTTCCGTTTTCCAAAATCAGAAAAGCCATTGCCGATCATTTTCTCAACGCCGGTAAATTGACCGGCGCGGAATATTTTGCCATTACCCATCCCAATGAAATTCAACTAAGCGGTTTGGAGGATCCCAAACGCTACGCCGTCAGTTTGGCGCAGGCCAAGGCCCTGCTGTCTTCCGAGTATCAGGGCTATGTGTTCGATTTGCGCGATAAGTTGGATGAGCTGAAAGCAAAACACGACAATCCTGACTTGCTGATGCTGGAAAAAAAGCGTCAGAATTACCGCAGCGGAAAATTATCGCTCGACGCCTACGTGGCGCATCTGCTCAAACAGGCGCGCCGGGCGGGCGTGGACCCCGCCCTTTATCCGGAGTTAGTTCAGTTTTACCAAGCCCGAAGCAAGTCCAAAGTGCCGGAAGTTGATCCGGAAAAGCTTTTTGCCCAGGCAGGCCATTTGGACCGAACCATCCGCCGGGCTTATTATCGAAACCCCTTGGAGCAGCAACTTGATGAAGCCGGTGGACGGCTGGATATTATTGAGAAGCTGATCAATATTTCCGCCACACCGGAAGAACTGGCGGATTTTCTGGCGCACCGTGAGCAGTATTCGATGCGGTCGTTTATTGATGTCATCCAATCCGTAGGGGCAAAATCGGCAGGGGCGTATGGCCATACGCCTCTACAAATGAATTTTGATTTTGTTGCCCTTGATAAGGCGCTCGATCAAGTCGAACGATTTTATCAATTGGCCGATCAGCGCAGTCAAGGCTTTGCCGGCATCATGGCCAAGCAATTACTGAGCATGAAGAAGCAGTCAAAAGGACCGGCCATCGGGTTGATGGTCACCGGCGGGTATCACACGGGCCAAGTCTTCAAGCGTCTCGCCGATCAGGGCTTCAGCGTGGTGGTCATCCGTCCGGAGATGACCCAAACCCAAATCGTAAACCCCTATTTTGAGCTGCTCCAGGGCAAGCGCACGCCCCTGGAAAAACTGCTGCTCACCAACCAGCGCCACCTGGCGCTGGCCAGTTTTCTCAATAAGCCTGAATTTCAGCGGGTATTGGAGACCATTACCAAGCCTTTGGGGTTGAGAATGCTGCAAGGTGATGCCCGTGAGACGTCCCACGCAAGATGGCAAGCCTTTTTATCAGCAAATCAACAAATGGACTGTCATATCATGACCGCAGCGGAAAGGGCTAATCTGCCTGAAGATTACGATTACTTTGAAACCAATTGGCAAACACAAGATGGCCAGACACTGGTCATCATGTTGAGCAAACCCGGCACAATAGTTGCCGCGGGGCATGCTTTTTCGCCCGTGGAGGATATGGTTCAAGAACTAACCGTTGGCGGAAGAACGCTGCACTACTTTGCTTCCGAAAAGGCCATGGCACAGGCGGCGCAAGCGCGGCTGGCAGCTTCAAAAAATAAGGTCTTGCACTTCTCACTTAAAAAGCTTCTTTATCAGTTCGCAGAATTAATCCAGCCATGGGGCCGGAAGGCCATACAGGCCGTTAAAGGGATTTGGTCAAAGATAACCA
>CAYVTN010000347.1:0-3378 GCA_964454395.1 uncultured bacterium
CGGCCACGGCGCCCAGAATGGAGTCGGCCCTTTTGTCCGCCAAGGTGGTCAGGAGCTTTACTGCTTCCCAGTCTATCTTCAACTTGGCGAAGAGTTGCTTATGGCGGATCATGCCGGCCATCATCGCTTTTTGAACGCCCGCTTTTTTGAAGCTGCTCAGCAGCTTGCCCAACTGGCCCAGACTGAGCCAGTGCATTTCGTCCACCAGTTCAGCCATGCGCGGTTCGGTCTCTTCCGGAAAGCCGACCGCCACGGTTTGCAGCCCCATGGCCCGGGCCTCCTTGGCCACCAGCGCCGGAAATTCGCCCCATCCGGCAATGATGCCCAGTTTGTTATTTGGAAATGCCCCGTTCCGATTCTTTGACAAAGGTGACGAGGGGTTTGATGATTTCTTCATGTCCCAATTCTTCTTCGATTTTTTTTATGGCCTGAGAGATGTTCAATTTGGACCGGTAAAGCAGCCGGTGGGCCCGGTCCACCAGTTTGATCTGTTCATCGGTGAAGCCTTTGCGTTGCAGGCCGATTTTATTGATGCCTGCGATCCGCAGGGGCGAACCAGCGCACATGACGTAAGGCGGCACATCTTTGGGCACGCGGGAATGGCCGCCGATCATGGCGTAGGAACCGATGCGGATATATTGATGCAGGGCGCACAGGCCGCCGACATTGGCGTAATCCATAATGGTCACATGACCGGCCATGGCGATGCTGTTGGCAATAATGTTGTAATTGCCGATCTTGCAGTCATGGGCAATGTGGGCATAGGTCATGATCAGGTTGCCGTCGCCGACGGAGGTCACATTGCCTTCCCCCGTGGCCCGGTTGATGGTGACGAATTCGCGGATGGTGTTCTTGTTCCCGATTTTAACGTAAGTTTTTTCGCCGTGAAACTTCAAATCCTGGCATTCGTTTCCGATCACCGCATAGGGAAAGATACGGCAGTCCGACCCGATGGTGGTCCAAATATCGATCATGGCATAGGCGCCTATTTCCGTGCGGTCTCCAATCACTGTCTCCTGGTTGATGATGGCACCCGGGCCTATGCTGACATCTTCCCCCAATTGCGCTTGCGGGGAGACGATGGCTGTGGGATGAATTTTAACTGACATTACTTTTGGTCTCCGTTTTCTTCAGAATAACTTTTCGGGCCGATGATCTTACCGGTCCATCAGCGTGCACATCAAATCCGCCTCGCAGACCAGTTTGTCTTCCACGAACGCCTGGCCGTGCATCTTGGCAATCTTGCTTTTAATTTTACCCACCGTCAATTCAAACCGCAACTGGTCGCCCGGAACCACCGGTTTACGGAATTTCACGTTGTCAATGCTGATAAAATAAACGACCTTGGCTTTGGGGTCGGGAACACTTTTCATCAACAGCACACCGCCGCATTGGGCCATGGCTTCCACGATCAACACGCCGGGCATAATGGGATGTCCCGGAAAGTGGCCCTGGAAAAAGTGTTCATTCATGGTGACATTTTTAAGGCCCACCACTTTTTCTCCTTCCACCAGATCAATCACCCGATCCACCAATAAAAATGGATAGCGATGTGGCAGTAATTGTTCAATATCTTTGGCTTCAATGATCACCTTGTCCCTTCCCCCTTGCTGTCTATTAATTCTGGACTTAAGAAAATCGACCAGTTTTACATTCATACCGTGGCCGGTCTTGGTGGCCACGAAATGTCCCCTCACCTTTACACCCAGCAGGGTCAAGTCCCCCACCAGATCGAGTATCTTATGGAGCACCAACTCATCTTCATGCCTTAAAGGACCGTTTTTCACGCCCGTGGTTGTCAGCACCAGCGCATTATCAGCCGTGCCGCCCTTGGCAAGGCCGTGGGCCTTGAGCCATTCGATTTCATGTTCAAAACAGAAGGTGCGGGCAAACCCCAATGAGGCTTTGAAATGCTCCGGCTCAATATCCATGGTCAGGCGCCGCTTGCTCAGCCAGGTGTTGGGATAATCCATGTTATAGGTGATTCTCAGGCCGTCATGAGGCCAGCCGACAATGCTCTTGTCCCCTTCCTGAAAAACAAAAGGCGTGTCAATGCGGTAAACCAGGGTTTGTTCCTTGTCCTGTTCCACCAGCCCAGCCGCTTCGAGCGCTTCAATAAACGGCAGGGCCGAACCGTCCATGATGGGCGGCTCTTCGGCGGAAAGGGCGACCAGGCAATTATCGATGCCCAACCCTTGCAGGGCGCTTAAAATATGTTCGACCGTATTGAAGGTCTCTTGGCCATGGGTCAGGGTGGTGCCGCGGCTGGTATCGGTTACCAAACTGCTGTCGGGTTTAAAATGATTTTGCAACTCATGGGCTTTGGCCAACCGCAGACCAAAGTCAACCCCGGCAGGATGGAAAGTGACGGTGGATGTTTGCCCGGTATGAATACCCACGCCTGAAAGGCTGACGGTTTTGGCGATGGTTTTTTGTTTATTTTTCATGGTTTTCCAAGGCTTCCAAGCGTTTTTCCAAATCATGTATTTTCTTTCTCAGGTCCCCAATCCGTCCCAATTCCGCTTGTTCCCGCATATTGGTTCGAAAAGGTCTGGCAGGCGTACCGTCCATAAATTGACCGGCCGGGATATTCTTGCTCACGCCCGATTGGCCTCCGACCACCACCTTGTCGCCGATGGTCAAATGCCCGGCTATGCCCGCTTGCCCGCCCAGCATGACATGATCGCCCACCTTGGCGCTGCCGCTAAGGCCGGCTTGACCGGCAATCACCGTGTGGCGGCCAATAATCACATTGTGGGCCACCATGACCAGATTGTCGATTTTCGTGCCTTCGCCGATCCTGGTTTCATTCAGGGCAGCCCGGTCAATAGTGGTGTTCGATCCGATTTCCACATCATCCTCAATGACCACAATACCTATTTGGGGAATTTTATGATAGCGGCCTTGATCAGGCGCAAAGCCAAACCCATCACCGCCGATGACCACGCCGGGATTGAGAATAACGCGATTCCCCAGCCGGCACCGCTCCCGGATAACCACCTGAGGATATAAAATGCAATCTTCACCCAGCACGCAATGGGGCGCAATAAAGGCTTGGGCCACCACCTTCGATCCCCGGCCAATCACCACGCCCGGACCGATAACACAATAGGGTCCTATGGCCACCTCTTCCGCCAATTGGGCGGTTGGATCCACCAAAGCCGTCGGATGGATGCCCGGTTCAGGCAGTGGGATAGGCGGCGCAAAAAGGGTCAGAATCTTGACAAAATCCGCATAGGGGTTTTTGCTGACCAGTGCGGCTTTGGAGGTGACCACCCCTTCGGGGATCACCACCGCACCGGCCCGGCTTTGCTCCAAAAGCTTTGCATATTTTTTATTGGCCAGAAAACTGATCTCACCGGGCGCGGCCTCATCCAG
>CAYVTN010000348.1:0-3356 GCA_964454395.1 uncultured bacterium
TAAGCACCGCAGTTTGTTCGGGCCGGGCGGCGAGGCGGTCGAGGGTTTGTTGGGAGAGGGCTTGGTTGCGCTGCAGGGCCAGATCGTAAAATCCCAGCGCTTTGGTCATGGCCTGATTGAGGGTTTTCAAATCATCGCCGAGGTCAATATAGTCGGCGCCCAGATTCTTTTTCAAATAAGCATTGATGGTTTTAAACGACAGCACCTGACTTTGCTGCCGGTAAGCCGTCAAATCGCCGGGCGACGCGGCAATGTTCAGTATACGCTCTGCTGTTTCCAGATAAGTGCTCAGGGCCAGCACCTGTTTTTCCGCCGGTGTTTGTGCCAGTTTTTGGTACAGGGCTTTTTCCAGATAGACTTCCTGCACCTGCTGTTCATGGTAATTGAGCGGCCGTTGCCGGCTAATCACGGCCAGGGGGCCGGGGAGGGCTTCTATTTTTTCCTGCTTGGCGGTTTTCAATAATATGGACCGGTACTCCTGGTCACTTAATTTGCCTTCCTGAAAAGCCACATGGTGGCGGTCAAAGGCAGCCAAAGCAGGGTGGTAAACCGAGGCCTTGCGTGTCTGCAACTCATCCATCAATTCCAGAAGCAACCCACGGTTTTCATCGCTGCTGAAGCCCCGGACCAGCTCCAGGCTTTTATTGTACAATTCCATATTTTCCGCGCCAAAGAGCTCCACCCTTTTATTGTCGCAAATGGTGAAATGATCTGCTCCGGTCAGCTTACCCTGGCGCACATAATAATCAGTGACCGCGCGCTTGATGGGGCTGTCGGGAATCAGTCCCAAATCCAGCGTGGGCACAATGCCGCCGGCGCCTTCAATGGCCACCAGTTTCAGGTCAGGATGGCGATCCACCAAGTGATTAAGAATACCGCGGATGTTTTCCTGAATTTCATAATTGCAATGGAGGTCCTGGATCAACACCACCGTTTTGCCGTCCGCATGATAACTGGCTTCAGTCAGTTGGCCCAGGTAAGGTGCGATCCTGAACTGATCCGCCAAGGCTTTGCTGCCTTTGCCGTCCAGTTTGGTCTGTACAAAAATTTGTTCTTCCAAAAGCGACTGGTCAAAGGTCCAACCCAAAGTGGGCAGAATAAAGGCCAACGTGATCAACAAACTGATGGCTTTGGTCCATTTGGCCATGAGTTTATTTTTCCAGAATACCAGACTGGCCGGTTGGAATCGATCTCGGGATAACATAATTAAGCCTCCGTGAAACAAACTATAGTCTACAAAATATATCTTTATACTTGGCTGTTTTCAAATTACTATTTCATTTAAAAACGATTTTTTTTTATTTTCCTGTTCGTGCTGTTTCATTATGAAAAAATCATCTTTTAAAAAAATCCGCCCGCCCGGCAATGACCACCAGGCAAGGTCATGAATCAAATAAAAATTGATTATATTAAAGTTATAATACACCACCACAATTTATATTATGCCGCACCTGCTGTATAATATTTATCTTCCTGCCATTTTAACGGATTATTGGCAATATATTCTCGGATTTGATCCAATTCACTTTCATCACGGATAATGTGTTCGTAATAATTGCGCTGCCAAACTGTAGAAAGCGAGTTGGTGTTGATTTGTTTTATCTGTTTGGTGACAGCAGATTTGAATCCTGCAATCATTGATGATAAGGTTTCAGAGCCCATGCCTACCCGTGATTGCTGTAGGGGCGAACGGCTGTTCGCCCTTGTATCTTCTATGTACACAATACCGTGAAAATGGTTTGGCATGACCACAAAAGAATCTAATCGAATTTCTGTTCGTATATCTGGCGATTTGGTCCATTCCTCATTAACAATTTCCCCGTTTTTGTTCAACACCATGTGGCTTTTTGATATTTCGCCAAACAGACATTCCCGGTTATGGGTGCATATGGTTACAAAATACGCTCCTGGCCTGGAATAATCATAATCTTTTAATCGAATTGAATGTCTGGTTTTACTCATTGTTTTATCCTTTTATTGGGGCGAATGCCATTCGCCCCTACGGTCTGATGCGGGCGAACACCGTTCGCCCCTCTCTTACGCCGAGCTCAATAGGTCGACTCTTCTTTCCCGAATGATGACCGGCTTCTCATGTCGGTCCCAGACCTCTATTGGCGCCAACCGCATCAGCAGGCCTTTTTGCTCCAGCAATAGCTTTGGCACTATATAAGTTGCCTGCGGCGCCAAGCCTACTTGTACCTTCACTTGCTCCTTTGCCATGGGCAGGACTGACATCAATGCCAGAATCTCCTGCCGGGCTTGATCTGATTTCACATTTTTAATACCTTGAACCATAACCTCTAATAACCGGTATTGGCTTTGTTTGGAATACCGTAATTGTCGCACCGCGTTTTGGAACGCCGCACTGCTGACAAACCTGCGTGTCTCGTCGTGTTTGATCATAGGATTGTCAAACACCTGCAGTACAGTATATGTCGCAGGCGCGCTGACCGCTATACCCAATGCCACCACGGCCATGGCAGCTTCACTATTGATTAACCCTCCGGCCAATCCCGCCAGCACAATCCATAAAATGCTGCTCCCGGCAGTACCAAGCATTCTATTCAACATCGAGTCGGCGGCATAAGGGCCAAACAATGCAGTCAGTCTCATCCCCAAAGGCCTCTTAAATGCATAAAGCAAAAACCGTCCCAGGCGGCTTTGTTGCATATTGAAAACTACTCGATTAATATAATTGAAACGCCCGCCCTCCGGCTGCGCAGTCACGCCAAGCTTTTGATCCTTTTGGATGAGTTTTAATGTGGGATTGGATGATGCCTCAGTCGCGGAGGGCGCGGGGTGTTTGGCGCTAAGCACGATCGTTTGGCTGTGAGTATAAAGGTATAGGCCTGCTGTAATCAGCCCGGCCACCACCACGGCCAAAGTGGCGGCTGCCAATACGGTAATGGTTTGCAAGGTTAGCAAAGTCACCGTGCCGGCCAGAGCCAAAGCTCCAGTAATCATGACCAGCACAGCAAAGGGCTTTTGCAGATAACTCAGCAATCGGCGGGTATTGGTTGCTGCTCGCGCCAGCGGATTAAAAAGGTCATGATAATCTTTCAGCAGATGCACGCCGGCCCAGGCGACAAGCCAGGCATGTAATCCAAAGATGGACAAAACGCCATAACCGAGAATGATGATGGACTGGCCGCGCAAGTTTTTCCATAGTTGCGGACCGCGCACCCCGGCCATAATCATGAGCGGCAAATGGGCCAAGGCCAGTGCCCAAAGAACGGAAAGGCCGAGCGTAGAGGAAGACACAAAAGCGGCCAGCATGGCTGCTTCTCCTACAGCCCAGATCATGCCCAAGCGGTTGATCCTCCGGTCGCTCCACTTAAAATTCCATGTATTGCGTA
>CAYVTN010000349.1:0-3340 GCA_964454395.1 uncultured bacterium
CCGTTGGGACCGATGATGGAGGTGATGCCTTTTTCCAGGTCAAGGGAACTGTAATCCACAAAAGATTTAAACCCCTGCAATTCCAATTTTTTAAAATACATGGTCAATTCCCCCTTGATGAACGCTCAGCACCCTTGCCGCCGAGCCAAGATCAATGACCGGCAGCTAAAAACACGGTGGTGACTATACCACCTGGTCCAGAGCACTGTCAACCTGGTTTTTAGTCAAAAAACACAAAATTTGGCCATCAGAAGCAGCGTACCCACAATATAATGTGGTGTCGGTTAACTTTCCCAATTTCAATTTTAATTAACTTACCCTAATCCAGGGGGCAAACAGGCACCTATACAGCTCCCAGGAAGGAGGGCCGCTTTCGCCTGGGCAGCACGCTTGGATACCCCAACTTTATTCCCTTCCCCCTTAGAAGGTGTATGATGGATTGACTTAAGTGATTATCCGCGGGCAATGGCAGGCCCATTTCTTTTCCCGCAAAGCTCATCATTGTGGTTCTTGGGCCGCCGGCTATTCTTCTTAACAATTTCAGCCGTACTTTCAATTCCTCTTCTTCAGCCGGAGACAGCGTTGTCCGGCCCGCATAAGGCGCGATCAGCACTTCATAGCTGTCCTGCAAGAGCGCAGAAGGCGCCAGCCCAACTTGATGGAACACTTGGTGGGCCAAAAGATCAGCGGCATTTTTCATGGGATCTTTCTGTTGCCGGTGAGCAGCAAGCACCCCGCGCCAGTGTTTAATGACATGGTACCGCCACCATCCGCTGAAATAAATAATAGCGGTGATTAATGCACCCGCGATTAGCTTCTTCACCCCGCCTTGGAGGTACCAAGAGATCAAAAGCCGCGGCACATAAATAACTGGTTTGTCTTCCAAGGGCCTCAATTGTTTGTCTGTATTAATGGTGAATTCCATCGCCCTGCCCAGCTCGCCCATCGCGGCCGCTTCGGTTTTATCCCAATTAAAATACGCAGGCATGGCTTGTTGGAGCAGCGTATCCAGGGCACCATGGGAAGGATCGTTAACAGCTTGAATATCGCTCATACCCTCGGCAAAGGCCATTCGGTAGGTCGCCCTAATAAAATTTGGTTGTTCATGAACTTCACCATGAATCGCGTAAGACAACGACGCGGCAACCCACGAAGGAGCCAAGCGTGCCAGGGCAAAATGATCAGTTTTTTCCTGGAGTACGCGGTTGTTTGCCTTACCATGCCGCCGGCTGCTGGAATTATTGCCGGGTGTAGAATTGCCGGGTCCTGCGGGAGGTTTCCTCAAGACGAAGAAGATCCTCGGAACAGGATTTCTAGATCCTAATTTCGCCAAGCCAAGGTACTCGGCCTTTTCAACCAAAAATCCGGCGTTTTCAAAAAGAGATCGCCAGTCTTCCAATGAATGATAATTTCCGGGTACCAATGGTGCGCGTGATCGGTTAACAAAATGGTGAATGAAATAATCCACAAAATGAAGAAAGGCAAGTTTGTCTTCTCCGGGCAGTTGATTAAATAATTCCATAATTTCTCCCGTTGCCGGATCATTCGAAACAGGCGTTTGAGTCAAACTGAAACCATCTTCGAGTACGAGGAAACGGCCATTTTCATCCAAGATACGCTTCACTTCCATAAGATAGGGTGTCATCGGCACATCCACATGATGAAGAACAAAGGTAGCCAGGGCAGTAGATGCTAAATTATTTTCCAGCGGGATTTTTGAAGGATCAGGCATATGTTTAAATTCAATTCCCTGCGGAAGCGGGGGCTTTCGCTGCTCTTCAATGTCCACACCAATGGCGCGTTTGATTCCGGGGAGAAATTTCTTCAAGCGTTCTCCCAAAATATTCAGTCCCGCGCCAATATTGACGACGACCGGTCCAGATACATACGGGCGCAACAAGGCTTCCTTGCCTACACAGGCCGGGTGTTCGATCGTGGGGACATTGGCCACTCGCTCGAATAACGAATGCATTTGAAGCAGTAAGGGATGGCTGTCATAGAATTGTTCCAAAGCTTCAGAATCCAGGGAAGGAAGGCCTGCAAAATCTGTCAGTATTTTATTGATTCCCTCAATGCTGCCACGACCTTCATTTGGAAAAGTCTCAAGCCATAATGCAATAGCGTTACGGGCAACCGGATTCGCTAAAATCGTTTGAAGATTGCTAAATTGTGATTTAACCGAAGATTTGGCGGCCGGCACCTTCCCATGCCCTTCTTGTCCTGTGGTGGCCATTACTTTTCGAAACTGTCCTTTGTCATACCGGTCATGCGTGAGATAAGCCAGAAGAAAACCGAGGGGGAGGAAGATGCCGATCAGCAAGGGGCTTTGGATAAAATAAAAGACACCGGCATGAACGCCCGGATAGAGGGCAACTACAATGCCTTGCATCAAGCTTTGACCTATAAAAGCTTTCCCGTCCGGGCCGCGGGGCCGGCCCTGAACGTAAATTTTAAGCCCAAGGTGCAGGACCCAAAAGGCGATCATGGCGCCCAGTCCCAGTCCGGCCGGCAAAAACACATTAACCGAAACCAAACCCAGCCCCTCCAGCCGGAGATATTTTTCTCCCAAACGGCGGGCCCGGTCATAATCCGGGGACCGGTCGCGCCACTTATCCCGCGCCAGGCTGAGCCAGTAAAGAATGGCGTTGGGGGCCGCATTGCGGGAAGCCGGCGTTTTTAACTTTGCCACGAAATCATATCTTTGATTCAATTCTGCAATACCGGGCAATCTCTTTTCCGACAACATTCGGTCAAAGGCTTGAATATTCGCAATCCCCCGTTCCAACCGCAGCGGAATTTCAATGTTGGATTTTCTGAAATGATGCAGAATCGCGTCAAGCCTGTCATTGTTTGAGTGGGCGCGGTATAACTCCCAAAGCAGAAAGATCCATTGAAACGACACAAGATAAACAAGTTGATAAATGCGGCGTAAAATCGTGCTGTTCTCCGGGAGCGAAAGGATGCCTGCAATCACGGATAATAATCCAATGCCAGGCTTGGCATTAATCATGGCAAACAATAGGTTGGATTCCCTGGCGTTCAATCGTTGAAAAAAACTATTGTCAATCCAAGACAATTGAATTGGGGCTCCGGTTCCTGACGATGGGCTTAACATGATATTGCCCGGGCTGACATCCGGATGAAACCGAGTGGTGGGATCCTTATCGGAAGCAAAAGTAGTCAACATCCTCAGGTAGGACTCTGCTCCGGCCAGCAGCCCTTGCCGCACCAAATCAGCATGGCCGGGATCATCCCACCAGGCATTGAGACTCCTGCCCGGACCGCGTTCTTCAAGTCTAAGAGAAGGACTGGCCGGCCTCAATAATTCCGGAGCACTTAC
>CAYVTN010000350.1:0-3330 GCA_964454395.1 uncultured bacterium
CGTCCATCAGGTCCAACTCTTCCACAGGCGCTCCACCCATGGCCAGCAACCTCTGGGTCAATTGACGGCATCCTTCATGAGAGGAGATCAGGCCCAGATGCACGGTGCAATGATCATAGGTCCAGGGCACATATGCGCCAACCATTTTTTCCCAGGGCAGATCCACGGCGGTCGAAACCACCCTGCATTCCTGCATGCACAAAGTCGTTTGTGCAAAATGCCTGATCGATTTCACCAAAGCGGCAAGCCATTCCGGTGATTTGGGAATCAAATGATCAATCATCACGTTTCCTTGGATGTCAGTAACAATAACAAACTATTGTCCCAAATAAATTTTCGGTTTTTTTCAAGGAGAATTAAGTGTCCTTGACAGGAATTAATCACCCCCTGGCTGCATATTAAATTACCCTGCGGCAAGCCGCAGGGAATTTGATACAAGTTGAATTTTATTATTTTATGTCCCATTCATCCCCGGGGAATTCCGAGAACGTATTAAAACCATCCAGCCGCTTATAATCAGGTGCTCTGCGGCCATCAAACCAATGGCAGGCGCGGTAATAGCGCAGATCCGTCCACCAGTCCTTCAGGTGCTCAGGGTAAGTCAAAAGAAGGAATTTCCCATGCTTCTGATCAGCGGTGCCAGCAGTTCGGACGAATCGCGAAAACACTCCCAATCACATTGCAAACAATCAGGATCAGCCTGCCGATTTTTCCATTGCCGGTCCGGGAAAACACCCCACTCATCATGAGCCCGATAACCACAAGGATAAGTCCTTCCCTGCTTGGCATCAAGAAAAAAATGCCTGAGGCCGCCCAGGCAGGGCATGGCCGGGGTTTTGGCGGTCCGGTTGTAAACACGGCTTAGACTGAGCAGCGAGGTGCGCGGTGAAAAAATTCTTAATTTGGAACGGAAGGCCGGCAAAACATCATACAGTGCTTTAAAAACCAGGCTTTTTTCAGCCGGCGCATAGCTGGCCAGCCGGTTATTGGCCGTGGCGCCATAATCATCCTGCAACCCCTCGCTGTTTTCCACATTCATGGGGTAACAACAGTTGGCAGCCGTGAATCCCATCTCCAGCACGATGTTAAAGAAGCGTTCAAAGGCGCGGCGGTAGGCCCCGTGAAATTCATCGGCATCGCAGTAGTCTGGAGCCAAGATCAAATCCAATGTGCTTTCATCCATATTTCGGTTGATTCCAAGATTGGCGGCTGGATAAATGCCGGCTTGATGAAACCAGGACAGGCCGGTATTAATGCCCTCCACCACGCCTTCAAAGCCGGGCGGCCGGCAGCTTTCCAGTAAAACATGGCCCGGCTCCTTCTTTTCAAAGATCGGGTCAGCTTAAACTTATTATGTTTGAATTACATGAGCATTGCGTAAAAATCTGATGGCCGCTGGCGGGGTTCAGGCCACGAGCTCATTGACCATGCCGAGCAGTTTCTGTCGCTCAAAAGGTTTGGCCAGAACCCTGTCCGCCCCCATGCATTGGCTGACACTTAGGTAAGTGGGATCCCCGCCGGAAATGACGATGCTTTTCACTTCAGGATGAACTTTTTTCAGGTAATTGATTAATTCCAGACCGTCACCATCTGGCATGAGGATGTCGGTGATCACCAGGTCCACCTGTTTGCCTTTCAGTAAGCGGATAGCTTCCTGACCCGTACCCGCCGTGGTGACCAGAAAGCCGCAGTCTTCAAACACCATACACAAGGCGCTTCTGATGCCGTCTTCATCCTCCACAATCAACAAATGTTTATTGTTTTCCATAAGTTACCTTCCAACATAATATGTGAAAGTATCGGACGAATGGTCCTGAACTTAACCAAAATCTACCATCAAATTACGAATTGACTTTTTAGCACAAAGCTAATCATGAAAAGTCATTTCACGTGGATGGTGAGTGACCCGCCTTTGGCCAATTTTCTTTGTTGGGCTTAAATTGGGACTCGACTCGCGCTGACCGCGAGTATTTCCCACAGCCCTGCTTCGAAAACCTTTGTTAGCATGGGTGATACCCGGCAGGCTTCCCAACCCGTAGCGACGGGACAGCGGTTCAAAACCCGAAAAAGAAAATTGGCCAAAGGCGGGTAGACCAAGAAAAAATCATCTGGTGGATTTAGGTTAATCATTGCGGCATCGGGCAGCACGGATGGCAGATTTTGTTATGGTGGACGGACTTTGACCTATGATAGACTTAAATTACGCCAACCGGCAGAGAGGAATCTCACAATGGCGCTTCCCTTCAGGAAGACCAAGATTATATATAACCCTCATTCCGGCCAGGGTCTCCGATGGCCTTGGCTGCGAAAACTTATGCTTGGATTACCTCAATCATCGGCCATGTCCGTTATTCACCCTGATGCCTATCTCGATAATTTGCTGGCTGAATTAATGGCCGTTGGTATTGACGCCGAAGGCATCAATACCAACTCCGCCTCCGAAGCGACGGCATTAGCCGCGGCCTGCAGCCGGCAAGGTTATGACCTTGTGATTGCCGCAGGCGGTGACGGCACCATTAACGCCGTGATCAACGGCCTGGCCAATACCCCTACGGCCTTGGCGGTGGTGCCCTCGGGCACCATTAATCTGCTCAGCCTGCAATTGGACCTGCCTGCCACCATCAGGGAAGCCTGCCAACGTATTCATAACGGCCGGTTAGAAAAAATCGACCTCGGTTTGGTTAACGGACACTATTTTGCCTCCTTGGCCGGCATTGGATTTGACGCCTTTGTCATTAAAAACACCGATGCCCGTCTGAAACGGCGCCTGGGCATGTTGGCCTACGTCTTGTCATTTATTGGCAGCTCCCTGATTTATCCCTTCCGCTCCATCAATATCCGGATTGATGAGGACCCGGCGGTGCTTTCAGGCTACATGCTCATTGTGGGAAATGTGAAATATTACGGCGGTCGGATGGTCTTGCAGCCCAGTGCGGCGGTAACCGACGGCATGTTGGATGTGTGTATATTAAAAAAGAGGAATTTTTTTCCCTTTATCAATTACATATGGCGTTTGCGCCGTGGGGACATTGCCCGCTACATGGATATAGCCTATTTCAAATGCCGGCAAGTGCATGTCTTGAACAAAAAAGAACATCTGCAGCTGGATGGAGATTATATGGGCCGTCTGTCTTCCATTCATATCCAGGTGGTGCCCCGGGCGCTGACGATGGTGGTTTAAGGCAATTCCGGACGGGTTTGGGAAGATAGTCGCATGTTGCATAGCTAGTTCTTGTGGCGGATTGGGTATTGTACCCATAGTGGTTGTTCGATTAAAACACCCTTTCCGCAACAGAAACCAGCTAACTTAAGCCGTAGGGGCACGGCATG
>CAYVTN010000351.1:0-3322 GCA_964454395.1 uncultured bacterium
TTTTGCAGCTAACTTGACAGCTGCGGCCAGTGCTGCCCAAAACCAGTACAAACTGGTGGCTCTCGGATGGCCGGCCAAGAACGGCCTACCTAATGTTGGGTATGTAAAAAGAGGCCGGCAGCTTAAAGGCCCGCAAAACCTCTTCCAATTTTCGAGCCTGGAAGAAAAACCTGATTTGACAAGAGCCCATCAACTCGCCGAAAAAGGGGCGGTTGTCAATTGCGGTCTTTATGTCATGAAAGTTTCCAGGGGATTGGAACAGTTCAGGGAGGCGTCGCCTATCCTCTATGACTGGATGAGATATGTGGTGCGCAGTGGTTTTGCGGAAGGCGTCACGATACAAAAAATTAAGAATTTCTTTGATATTTTGTCTGATAAAGCCAATGTGGAAAGCCACCGCTTGTTTGCCGAAATATTGCCCACCAGAAAAAATAACCTTGCCGTACTTGTGACCGAGCCCCAATTGGCCTGGGATCCGGAACCCATCATGAGTGAAGTACCTGACCGGAGTGGGAATAGAACACTTGGCCCGGGCAAGGTGGACCTTTCAGATTCAACCGATAATGTGGTGTTTGCGGATAAAGACCTCAACGTTAGCTTGCAGGGTGTTGAGGGCTATTTTGTGGTGGCCCTGGAAAGCAAGAAAATGGTTTTGGTATTGCCGGTTGACGAACGCCAACGAATAGGAGAACTCATCACCCGTTTGAATGCAGATTCGCCAATAAGCCCCTATCTGCTGAAGGGTTCCATCGAGCCTAAAGTTATTACGGCGGCAAGAGCCAGGATGGTCATTGATGGCAGCAATGAAATTTTGGGATTGGGATCAGTGCTGGAGTCTACTAACGTTAAGCTGGACATGGATGACGGACTGGGCATTGTGGCCTTTGCGCATGACATAAAGGTTACCCGCCGGGGAAACACTATTGAAATCACAAAAGAAAAACCAGCATACGCCGTCGGCGGCACCATGAGCGGCTATGAAGAGTGGATATTGCAACTCTACAAGCGTATTACAGGCCGTCAGATTACCAGTGAAATCAGGCGCAAATATGTGCGTAATTGGGCTGCCCTGACGGAATTTTTCCCTGGGGTTTTGGCGTTGGGCTATCTTGCCTATGCCGTGTTTACAGGGAATTGGTCGCTTTTGGCATCGCCTTATGTGAAAGAAATAATATTGGCCATATTTTTAATCTATTCTGCGCCAAGAATTGATGTATTGGGCTTCAAAGGCGGTGCTTTTAGACAGCCGCATGATTGGCGGGGCGAGAGCCAGGTATCGGATGTTACGCTGGAGGCCAGAGGGCAGGTGGCCCAAGGCTTGGCCGTGCTCAATACCTTTGTACTGTTTGGTCTTGCGATGGTTGATCTGCTGGCCGGGATAAATCCTGTCTTGTTATTTGCGCTCCTTTCCGCGTCCTGGCTTTATTCCCACTATGCGGTTAACCGTACCACCACCACTGAAAAAGTAATTAAATCGGAAGGCATCCTGCAATTTCTGGGTGTGGAATCCGAGACGCCTAATGTGTCCCTGCTTAGGGAAAGCGACAATCCCATTGGAAATTTTGTTTACCGGTTGGTTTATGGCAAAAAAGATTTTAAAGACGTCATTTTGGGTGAGAAATTCAAATGGCAGGATTCCGAAAAGTTTGAGGTTGACGAGGTAGACGGTGATGGCTATAAAATTACCGTATCAGTACATGAAGAGGCTCAACCAGAGGTTGAGAAGCGGCTTCAGGCAGACCAGTTAACCTTCCACCTGGCCGTGCCCCGAGCAGATGCGGAAAAATTACAAAATGGGACAGCCACATTCTCGGATAAGCAAAAAATAAGAAAAAAATTGGATGGGGCTTTGGAAAAATACCAACAAAAAGTTCTGAACGAAATGAACGCCAAGGATGAGGATGAACTATCGGTGACTTATGGGGTGGAATTTAAGGAAAAAGATCGCTGGTCGGGCAAGCAAATTAAAGCTGCCCAGGATACCGCCCGTAAAGCCACGACAGCCTTTTACCAGGTTAATCTTGGCCGTAAGTTGGCCCTATTGCCGACCGATATCAGCGCCGTTGTACTGAGACTGCAAGAAGGGCTTAATAAAGATAGCATTATGTGGTTCTCACATTTATCTAAGGAACTGGAAACCATCTTTGGCGAGGGCTTTGCCAATCGCGACGCCATGTGGCTGGCTTACGCTATTCAGGA
The DNA here is from genome assembly GCA_964454395.1 of uncultured bacterium. Lineage (GTDB taxonomy): Bacteria > Oederibacteriota > JAAXVQ01 > JAAXVQ01 > JAUVAV01 > CAVQBK01. The sequence goes on from CAYVTN010000351.1 coordinate 2,200, forward strand.
AATGACGGAACAGGAATTACAGAGAATGAGCCCCGGCGTTGCCGCTTGGCTGAGAGCTGTTCAACAATCGCTGAATTCAGCTAAAGATGAAGCTCTCAAGCGCGCGCTTGTACGCAGTATACAAAATCAGATCGCTAATTCTCAAATTTTTGATAATGCGTTCGAACGATTTCCGCTTAAAATGCCAACGAATACAGAGGTTGATGCCAACCTGAAAGGGGAAAAGAATGATACCATGACGTTGGTCTGGAGTAACAAACAATCCGAAAAACAAAACTACTTGGCAATGATTGAAGCGGCATTGGAAGAAGAAGGAACAACTGCTGAGGGCAGGCAAATATTGACCTTCCTGCAAGATAGCTTAAAAAAGGAAACATTAAGCGCAGCGGATACGGAAAAGATGAAATTAATCCTGGCTCAATTACAGCCCATATCCAAGCGAAAAACGGCGATGGTCAACTTGGGTGAAGACGGAAGCGGCTATCAGGTCAGTGCGGTTGTGACGGGCGCTAATGAAGTGCAGATTCAAGGCCTGGATTATATGGAACCTGAATTGTCACATGTCCTGGTGCCGGCTGCCGAGGCCGTGGATCCAAAGTCGCTGGCCGCCCAACGGTCGGCTATCGTGCTGCCGGTGACCAGCGTTCTGCCCGAACCGCCCGGTAATATTGATCAGGAGAAAGCCAACTTTAAAAAACAGATGGCTGATCGATTGGTGAAATCAAACCTGTTTGCCAGTAAGCTGCACCCTGATCAAGGCTATCAATGGGATGGGCTGATGTGGGCTTTTGCGAAACATCAAGCAACTAGGGAAAACAAAAATCTCGCGAAACGGGCTGTTTTCCGTTCCGGACTTAGCATTCTTCAAGCCCAAATGTGGATTGAGAGAGAAACGGATACGGAAGACCATTTAAATGTGTCGGAAGAATTTACTCAAGGTTTACTGACCTGGCATAAAATGATGACCACCTCAACTAACCTATTTGAAGCCAGCGAGGAGAGTATTGGCATTACTTATAAGGTGGGGGAGACAACCATCGATGTCAAAGTGCCGGCTTATATGTCAACGGCCGACCGCATGCATTATATTGCATTGTGGGAGCGGGCTGCCACAGGCAACGGC
>CAYVTN010000352.1:0-3315 GCA_964454395.1 uncultured bacterium
CTCCTCACTGCCTTTGAAATACCTTCTTGGATTACTTTAGACAAGATACCAACTTCAGAATTCCTGACATGCCCCGATTAACTTGCTGATTTTACTTGACACGTGGTAGCCAATAGCGTAAATTGGAATGCAACAAATAGGAGACAGGATGCATGATTCAAAAATTCCTGCCGTTGCTTCCCGAAGGCGCCAAACCCGTTAATAGCAACCTCGCCATTTTTCGCAGCCAAGGAGAAATCATTTTCTTCAATGGTTACTGCCCCATGTTAAAGTGCTCCGATAACGACCCATATGACATGCGCCTGGCCCAGGGAGTGCTTTGCTCGACCAATATCGTCAAACCGGCGCAGTTGGCCAAGGCGCTGGGTGTCAATCGTTCTACAGTTTGTCGGAATAAAGCGATATACGAAAAAGGCGGGCCTATGGCCCTGATGATTGATAAAACCAATCGCAGTGCCTATAAGCTTGACCGGCAAAAGCTTCAAATAGCCCAGAGTCTTCTCGATAAAGGAGTAAATCAGAACAAAATTGCCAAGCAGGTTGGTGTAACCGAAGGCTGCATTCGCTATGCCCTCAAAAAAGGTTTGCTTGTAAAGAAAAATGGGACACAAGGCCAGGCAAAAAAAGATCTCAAGACTGCTTCCGAGCGATCTGTTGAGGACTGTCAGAGTCAGGCGGGAATAGGCGTCAAACGCGAGGCTGAGCGTACCCTGGCCTCTGTAGGAAAACTGCATGAGGCGATGCCAAATTTTTGTGCCAATGAATCGGTGCGCTATGCAGGCGTTTTGTTGGCCCTTCCGCTTCTTTCTCAATTGGGATTGCTGGAAGTAGCAAGCAAAGTCTACGGTTGCCTGCGCAAAGGCTTTTATGGTTTGCAGGCCACTTTGTTGACGGTGGCCTTTATGGCTCTTTTGCGGATCAAGAGCCCGGAGCAGCTTAAGGCAAAGAGCCCCGGAGAACTCGGGATCATTTTGGGCCTGGATCGTATTCCGGAAGTAAAGACCCTTCGCCGAAAACTTAAGGAGATGGGCCTGGACGGCAAGGCGGCGGAGTTTATGGCGGAATTGACCCGGCGTTGGTGCGATGAGGATCTTGATGCCATCGGCTTTATTTACATAGACGGTCATGTTCGACCATACAACGGCCGTAAGCACAAGCTGCCCAAGACGCATGTGGCCCGCAGGCGACTCTGTATGCCGGCCACCACTGATTTTTGGGTCAACGATGCCAGCTGCGAGCCGCTGTTTCTGATCACCGCGGAGGCAAACGACAGCTTGTTGTCCATGGTCGATTGCCAAATCATGCCCTATATGAAAGCGCTGGCCGGTGAACGGCGGGTGACGCTCATTTTCGACAGAGAAGGATGGAGCCCCAAGTATTTCGCCGAGTGGTTTACAAGGGGCGTGGATGTGATCACCTACCGCAAGGGTAAGTATGGACCCTGGCCGGAGGACAGTTTCATTGAAACCTTTAGCCACCTTTCCGGTGAACCAATCACCTACCGTTTGGCGGAACGCAGCATTCTGATCGGTAAAACGTTCTGGATGAGGGAAGTTCGCCGGCTTTGCGATTCCGGCCACCAGACTTCGGTGATGACTACTCGGCAGGATCTGAGCGCCGAGCAAATTGCCGCAAGGATGTTTTCCCGATGGAGCCAAGAGAATTTTTTCCGATACATGCGTCATGAATACAATCTGGATCATCTCGTCACCTACGATGTTGAAGAGGCCGACGGCGATCGTCTGGTGCCTTCTCCGCGCTATAAGGATAAATGCAAGGAAATATCCAAAATGAAGGCCGAGTTGGAAAAGCTGCAAAAGGACTATGGCCAAAAAGCCTTTGAAAACAAAGAGGCTGAGCATCCAAGCATGCGCGGCTTCAACATTGCCAATGCCGGTTGCAAGCGCAAGATAAAGCTTTTGCAGCAGCAGATTGACCATGCAACGGCCGAACTCAAAAAAATGCCAAAGCGAGTGCCGCTCAAAACGCTTGACGGGCAGCATGAACCGGTGCGCTTGGAAAAAGAGAGAAAGTATCTAACCGATGTCATCAAAATGACTTGCTACCGTGCGGAGAGCTCTCTTTTAAACCTGCTTTTTCCCCATTTTGTTCGTGCACGCGATGAAGGTCGCGCTTTTTTAAAAAGCCTTTTTGAACTGCCCGCGGACATCTTGCCCGATGAGAAAGCCGGAATATTGTCGGTCAATTTTCACGCGATGGCTAACCCGAGATCCAACAGAGCCTTGAATGAGCTTTGCGCGATCATGAACGCAGAAGAATTTCTGTTTCCTCAGACACAGCTGAAAATGGTTTTTGACGCTCCGGCTGTTGCAACGGTAACTACGCCATGTCAGGAGCTCTGAAGTTTCGGATAATCGGCATTGCTGAAAAGGGTATTCACTCTGATCATTACGATGACGCCTTTTTTGAATTCGACACTTGATTCGATACACATGCCGTCGGCACTATAGTTTAGCTTTTTGCCGTCATAAGTTTTCCTGTATGTTGACGCCGTAAAGCGGCCGAAGGCAGTCGACGCGTTTATGGCATGGCGTTTAATACTTCGTTTTTCCATTTTCCTCCCCCTTTCCCACGTTTGTTCTATTGCATGTTCAATCGTGGCGATGCCTATTTCACTTGAGTGGCAACCTCGCCACTCTTTCAGTTGAGGTCTTAAACAGCTTTTTCACTATTCTCTGCAATACAAATGCCAAACATACCCGAACTCGGAAACCGGCCAATAACAAACAGAAAAATATAATTATTTTTGATTTATGCTTGAAATTGTAGCTATTTGAAGGACATCGAATTGCACCGACTGAAGGGACGCAGAAAATGCAGGGGCGGGAATAATAATCAATATTCAATTTAATTTCATATTCTTATGGTTGAATGGCGTTTCTTTCCGTGTCGCATTAGATGGTGGGACATTGCAACAGTGCTTGGGACAATATGGTGCGCACAAATTAGCCGCCAAGGTGACATAAAGATGTTCCGGTATTTTTAGAAGCTATAGATTGCCTCATTTCGGTATTAAACGGTCATGGCCCTTCGGGGCCACCACAGAGCATGAAAATTCTATTTTCGTACTAAACACTCATGGCCATTTGGGCCGCCACGGGTCATGAAAATCTATTTTCGTGTTAAATCTGGTGGTTCTGAAGTAGTCTCAAGGACCAAAAAGGAAAGGCGACCTGCTGCGCCGGCAGATCGCCCCGAGAGAGGAAAAGAACACTCGGAAAACACCCTTTGAAAGATTGTTAAACCACGTTTCCCAATAAGAAGCGCTCCACAGCTTTTTCGATAGAGCGGGGA
>CAYVTN010000353.1:0-3315 GCA_964454395.1 uncultured bacterium
ACTGATCCAGATACAAACGAGAGCATAGGCTATACTATTGAAGACCAGCATATAAATTTGTTTTGGAAAAATCTTGATCAACCTAATCCTTCCGACTACCATCCTTTTAAGCTTATCGTAACCCTGGTGAATCCTACACCATAAAAAATTTCAAACCCAAAAAGAGCAATGCCCTGTAATTAAGGGTGTTGCTCTTTTTTATTGCCAACCAGAATCCATTGTGCCAATGATTATGCAGGGGCGTATTGCATACGCCCCGCATGAAACCCGTTAAATAATGACCACTGAATGAAACTGTTAATATACTGGTCAACCCTGCCAAAATATGCTAAAAATTTAAAAATCCTCATCACCTTTCCAATCTTTGAGTACATTCTTACCATCCCCATGAGGAATTTAATAAATCAGGAGCTGTACCGTAACCAGAACTATTTATGCTTGATTTTTGATAGTAAATTGATATGGCAATGGAAAACCTGACGATGTTGGATTTAACTATTCTAAATGAGGCTAAAAACAGACTCATTAATCAATTCCATCCTGAACGAATCATTTTATTTGGATCGCAGGCCAGAGGCACGGCTGATGCGCGCAGTGATATTGATTTGTTGGTCATCGGGACCTATCAAGAAGATCCGCTAAAAATAATGTCTTCCATGGATCGCGCTTTGGCAGGACTTGATTTTCCTTGTGATAGTGTAGTCATGTCACCGCAGGAGTTTGAAATCGACCGTGAAATTCCCGGCACCATCGCCCGGCCGGCCTGGAAGGAAGGCAAGATCATCTATGAGCAATAATCAAGCGGCTGTTATGGAAAAGGTGAAGCAATGGAGTTCAAATGCTGAAGAAGATTTATTGACTTCACACCAGGGTCCGCAATAATTGCCAAGCCGGCGCCACCCGGATTTTCTCCGGGGTTTCATAATCCTTTTTCCCTTCCGCGTAGATCTGCCAGGCAGGCACGCCGGGAAAGCGGCTGCCGAGATAGCGCAAGGGTTTGGCAACGCCTTCGTCGGACCATTTGCATTCCACGAAGAGCACGGGCTGGGCGTTTTCCATGAGCACGAAATCCACTTCGCGGCCGTCAACATCCCGAAAATACCTGAGCTCCATATCCCTTCCCTCGGTGTCCTCGAGAAAATGCGCATATTTCCATAAGTGGCAAGCGACCATGTTTTCAAAACGTTTGGCCTGATCCGATACCAGGGCCCAATCATAATGATAATGCTTGCGCTCTTTTTTAACGGCGCGAATTTTGGGAGGACCGAAAGGGGCAATGCGAAAAATACCGTACAGCCTTTCCAGAATATCCACCCAATGGCTGAGGGTTTTGTGGCTGACCTGCAAATCCTCCCGCAAGGCATTGAGCGAGAGCGGGCTGCCGACCAGATCGGGAAGGCGCAAAACCAAAAGTTCCAGCTTGCCCAGGTCCTGGATGAGCTCCACCGCGGCCAGATCGCCCCGTATAAACCGCGTTCTGTATTCCCGGGACCAGCGTTTGGCTTCAATGCCGGAGCCGCCCAAAAAAGGTTCCGGAAATCCGCCCAGCTCCAGCAAGGTATGCAAATCACTGGAGGATTTAATTTTGAGTTCCGCAACGGACAAGGGATGAAGGCGTAAATAATGGTAGCGGCCTTGCAGGGAATCACCGCCGAAGCGGTAGTAATCAAGGCGGGCGCTGCCGGTTACCAGGATTTTAAGGTTTTGCTTGCGAAGATCGTACAGGCCCTTCAGGTAATTGCGCCAGGAACGGTATTTATGCAATTCGTCAAAAATCAGGAGAGGTTGGGGGGGAAGTTCTTTTTTTAAGATGGTTTCCCGGTGTTCATCCACATCCCAATTCAAATAGCCTTTCCGGCTGCCTGCCACCTGCAGGGCAAGCGTGGTTTTGCCCACCTGGCGGGGACCGCCGAGGAACACCATTTTTTTCTGTAAATCCTTGCGGATCTGCTGTTCAAGATATCTTTTCATGATAGTTAAAATTACTACTTTTTTTACCCCATGTCAAATTTAATCGCGAGTATTTTATACCCTTGTACAATTTACAAGTATTGGCGAATTAAGAATCTCAACTTCGGCAAATTTGCAAAAATCGAGGTGCATTAATTTTTCCCCATTTCTGCCGTACCTAAGATGAAGGATGATCTTTTCATGGCATGCAGGCACACTTAATGGAATTCCGGCTGTACTCAAAGCGCCTGGCAAGGATCGAATGAAAATCGAAGATTCCCCATCAAGGAGGCGCCATGGGAACAGGAGCTTATCGGATTTGGGCTGATTTGGCAAAAAACCGTTTGAATATAATTTTAAACGGCAAATTTTCAGATGATTTGGTGGTTGAAGCCGTCGACAAAACCATTAGTGAAGCCAAGAAGCTAAAAAATGGATTTGCGGTCATTAATGATATTTCCAAATTTCAACCACTTAGTCCCGCCGGCTTGGAACATATCAAACGCGCTCAACTTTTTGTACAGAACAACGGCGTCAAACGGATCGTTCGCGTAATCAGCAAGCAGAATATCACCTCGAAAATGCAATTCACCCGCATGGGCCGGGAGGCCTATAATAAAGATGCCGATATCGCGGCCTCCTTTGAAGAAGCAGAAGCCATCCTGGACATGGACATGGGAAGAGAAGTTCAGTAACACCACCCTCTGCCGGCGAAAATGGTTTTTAGTACCCAGTGCCGGCCACCGATTTCTAAAAGTTAATCAGTTAGGAGCGCCCTTAATATTAATGGGCAAGAGCTTGATATGGCATTTTGAGTTCCTATTTGGTGCCACCGGTTTTTCTCAAAGACCATTTGACAACTTTAAGTTGAGAGTTCATAGGGTGCCAGCCACCGGTTTTTCTGAAACGGGATTTAAACATAACCAGGATCACTGCCACAAAATATTTAAACGAATTGGTTGATGGCGGATATTTAAAGAAAAAGAAAACCGGTAATTCGATTTATTATATCAATCACAAGTTATTTAATTTGTTTATCCGAGTACCGGAAGTGAAAGATGAAATCAACTAAAGCATCAGCTTTAAGGAATGTAAAACGCGAAGGATCCCGCCGTTCGAGTGTTCAAATAAGATTGTTTTTCGTATAATCAAATTCCACAAAGCTTTCTTGGTGGGGTGCATGAAACTATTGGAAAAAGCAATTAGGTAAGACCTGGTCTTCCCCTTTGATGATTTTATGAGTTGGAGGCGGGCATCCACGTATCCGATCAGGGCGTGCGCGTGAACCTGCCCTGGGTGCATATCATGAAGGGGGACGGGGTCAAGTTGTCAAGTTAAGAAAAGGTCGGTAAAAAAATAAGTTAG
>CAYVTN010000354.1:0-2257 GCA_964454395.1 uncultured bacterium
CCGCGTTTCCCGGCCGGCCGCGAATTTGATGGTTTTTAGCGGATGGATCAACCGGAAAAGGGCAAAGGTTTTAACCGCCTCGGCTACACTGATGCCGGAACTGTTTTCCAGGGGCGTGCCGGGGATGGGGATCAGGACGTTTAAGGGAATAACCTCCACATCCAGGTCTTTAAGCGCATAGGCCATGTCCAGTCGGTCGGCCATGGTCTCGCCCAGGCCCAGAATGCCGCCCACACAGGTGCGGATGCCGGCCTGATGCAGCCATTCAATAGTGCGAAGTTTGTCTTCAATGGTATGAGTGGTGGCGATGAGTTGGCTGTATTTTTCCGGCGCCACCTGCAAGTTAATATTGTAGTGGGCAATGCCCGCCTGGGCCAGGGCTTGCACATTGGGCCGGCTCAGTTGGCCCAGGGAAGCGCAAATATTGAGATCAGGGTAAGCCGTGTGAATGGCGCGGATGCCGTCAAGAATACGCTCAAATTCATCGCTTCCGTCCAAATAGCCCCGGCCGCTGGTGACGAGGCCGAAGCTGCGCACCCCGCCGGCATAAGCCTGACCGGCCGCACTGACCATGGCAGCCTGGTCCACCAGACCATAGCGGTCGATCGCCGCATCATGATGGGCCGATTGGGCGCAGAAACGGCAATCCTCCGTGCAGGCACCGGATTTGGCATTCATGATGGTACAAGCATGATGGGGTGGCGCGAATTTAAGCCTGACCTTGTGGGCCAGGCTGAGCAGGTCAAGCAGATCCGGGCCTTTCAGGGCGCTCAAAGCATCGGCCAGCCGGCGCGGCAGGGGCCTGGCTTCGAGTACACTGTAAGCTTCGGCCACCAAGGGATGGAGGCAGGTCGTGACAGGCACGTCTTCAATGGATTGGGTAAACATGACGGCTCCTTCTATGGTTAACTCCTGATTCTCGGCAGGTTGACAATAATAATACCCGGCGGCACAGCCTGGCAAGTCAAAAATAAATACCGCCTGATCAGGTCCGATGGCGGCTTTGATTTTTTATCCCGCATTTTTCAAAACAAGCTTGCCCAGGTGGTGAATTTTTCCAATTTGAAATCCAATATGGTAAAATAGTCGGAAACAGAATGATACTGGCGCGGCAAAAAAACTGTCTTGGGGACCAACGAGGAGGAAAAATGAGTCTGCAAAAATTGATCTGCCTGATACCTGTGTCCGGCCTGCTGGCATTGGCTTATGCATACTTTAAAACCTTGCAGATCCACAAAGCCGACAGCGGCACGGAAAAAATGAAAGTGATCGGCGGCCATATCCGGGATGGCGCCATGGCCTTTCTGGCCCGTGAATATAAAGTGTTGGCCGTCTTTGTGGTAGCTGTGGCACTGCTGCTGGCTTTCGGCAATGCCCACATGAAAGAGTCGAGCTGGATGGTGGGCTTGTCCTTTATGGTCGGTGCCATTTGCTCTGGCTTAGCCGGATTTTTCGGGATGCGGGTGGCCACCTCGGCCAATTATCGCACCACCGCCGCGGCCCGCACCAGCTTGAATGCGGCCCTGAACATTGCCTTTGGCGGCGGGTCGGTCATGGGCATGAGCGTGGTGGGCTTGGCCACTTTGGGTCTGGGATTGTTGCTCATCCTTTACACCAATCTCTGGAATTTCACGGGCAATGAAACGGCCATTGTTCTCAATACTTTAGCGGGCTTCTCTCTGGGTGCCAGTTCTATTGCCTTGTTCGCGCGCGTGGGCGGCGGCATCTATACCAAGGCTGCCGATGTGGGCGCTGACCTGGTGGGTAAAGTGGAAGCCGGCATTCCGGAAGATGATCCCCGCAATCCCGCCACCATTGCCGACAATGTGGGCGATAATGTGGGCGACGTGGCCGGCATGGGCGCAGATCTCTTTGAATCCTATGTAGGCTCGATCGTTGGGGCCATGGTGTTGGGTGCAGTGCTGGTACCGGCCATTGCATCTGTTAATCCGGCCTTGAAATTCAACGGAATTCTGCTACCTTTTGTGATTGCAGCCGCAGGAATCGTGCTGTCCATCATAGGCACCTTTTTCGTGCGCACCAAAGAAGGCGGCAATCCTCAGACCGCGCTTAACCTGGGCACCTTTTTGACCGCCGGGCTTATGACCATTCTGACCATCTTCCTTATTAAAGTGATGCTGCCCTCCCAATTCTCCATGGACGGCAAGATTTATCACTGGTGGGGTATTGCCCTGGCCACGATCATTGGCTTGGTCGCAGGCTTGCTCATTGCCGGGGTAACGGAATACTACACCGC
>CAYVTN010000354.1:2267-3302 GCA_964454395.1 uncultured bacterium
ACCGCAAACCATCCCGGAGCATTGCCGAAGCCTCGCTGACCGGCAGTGCCACCAATATCATTAAAGGCCTGGCCATTGGCATGCAGTCCACGGCCTGGCCGCTGGTGGTGCTTGCCCTTGCCATTATCATGGCCTACCAATTTGCCGGGCTTTACGGCATTGCCATCGGCGCCTTGGGCATGCTCTCCACCACGGGCATTCAGCTGGCCGTAGACGCCTACGGGCCCATTGCCGACAATGCCGGTGGTATTGCCGAGATGAGTGAACTGCCCAAGGAAGTGCGCCAGCGCACGGACCGCCTCGATGCAGTGGGCAACACCACGGCCGCCATTGGCAAGGGTTTTGCCATCGGGTCTGCGGCCCTGACCGCCTTGGCCCTGTTCTCCGCCTTTCGTTCCCAGGTGGGCTTGACCACCATTGACATTTCCGACCCCGTGGTCATGGCCGGTCTGTTTGTGGGAGGCATGATGCCCTTTCTGTTCTCGTCCTTTGCCATGAATGCCGTAGGCCGCGCGGCGCAAGCCATGATCGCCGAAGTGCGCCGCCAATTTAAGGAAATTCCTGGCCTGATGGAAGGTAAAACTTCGGCGGAATATGCCAAGTGCGTGGACATTTCCACCACCGCTGCCATTCACGAAATGATTGTTCCCGGTCTGATGGCCATCCTCACGCCGGTGGCCGTGGGCTTCTTAAGCATAAAAGCTTTGGGTGGTCTCCTGGCCGGCGTAACGGTCAGTGGTGTGCTCATGGCCTTGTTTATGGCCAATGCCGGCGGCTCCTGGGATAATGCCAAGAAACATATTGAAGGCGGCGCTTATGGGGGCAAGGGTTCGGATGCCCATAAGGCGGCCGTGGTTGGGGATACCGTCGGCGATCCCTTCAAAGACACTGCCGGCCCGTCACTGAATATTTTGATCAAATTAATGAGCGTGGTTTCCTTGGTGCTGGCGCCCATCTTTGTCAAATGGGGCAACCTGTTGTTCTAGGAGTCTGTCGGACTTAAAATCATTAAAAACCTTATGTATGTTGCGTCTC
>CAYVTN010000355.1:0-1281 GCA_964454395.1 uncultured bacterium
AAATATGTTAAGGAAATTGTTCCGGCTCTGAAGGAAAAGTTCAGCTATGACAACACCAACCGCGTGCCCCGGATGGAAAAAGTGGTGCTCAATGTGGGCATGGGTCGGGCAACGGAAAACATCAAATTGCTGGAAACCGCTGCGGAAGAACTGGCTCAGGTTACCGGTCAGCGTCCGGTCATCACCCGTGCCAAAAAGTCCATCAGCAACTTCAAGTTACGGCAAAATAATCCGGTAGGCGCCCGGGTGACCCTGCGTGGCACCAGGATGTATGAATTTATGGATCGTTTCATTAATCTGGCCCTGCCCCGGATTAAGGACTTCCGTGGCATTTCCAGGAAGGGTTTTGACGGGCGCGGCAATTACAATCTGGGCATCAAAGAGCAGATTATTTTTCCCGAGATTAACTTTGACAAAATTATGGGGTTGCACGGAATGAACATTACCTTTGTAACCACAGCGAAAACTAATACCGAGGCGGAGGCGCTGCTTGCGGAATACGGCATGCCCTTTGCCAAGCGTTAGGGTGGAGGCATTCATGGCAAAATCAAGTATGATCAATAAGCAAAAAAAAGAGCAGAAGTTCAAAGTGCGTCAATACAATCGTTGTATGTTGTGTGGCCGGCCCCGCGGGTATTTAAGAAAGTTTGGCATTTGCCGGATTTGTTTTAGAACTTTAGCGAGCCAGGGCAAAATTCCCGGTGTGATCAAAGCCAGCTGGTAGTTCGGTTAATGTTACCTGATAAGAGAGGGTGAAAAAATATGTCAATGTCTGATCCGATTTCAGATTTGCTGACCCGGCTGCGTAACGCCAACCGGGCGAATCACGAGAAAGTCGACATTCCTTTTTCCAAGATCAAGCAGGAAATTGTACGTATTATCAAGGAGGAAGGATTTGTAAAGAATTTCAAACTGCTGGAGGATAAGCGCCAGGGCACGATCCGGGTCTTTATGAAGTACGGTCCCAACCGGGAACGGGTCATTAAAGACGTTAAGCGGGTGTCCCGGCCGGGATGCCGTGTTTATACCAGCGCTGACCGTATTCCACGGGTGCTCGGTGGTCTCGGCGTTGCCATCCTCTCGACATCCAAGGGTATTATGACTGATCGACAAGCACGGCTGGCCTCGGTGGGCGGCGAAGTGCTTTGCTATCTGTGGTAAGGAGGAGAACCCATGTCGCGTGTTGGTAAATTGCCGGTTCCCATCGCCAATGGCGTATCGGTAGACCTAAAAGGCAACCATTTGGTGGTCAGTGGACCCAAAGGCAAGCTCGAACGTGAT
>CAYVTN010000355.1:1291-3286 GCA_964454395.1 uncultured bacterium
CGCGGACTGTATGGATTGACCAGAACACTGATCTACAATATGGTCAAGGGTGTGACGGACGGATTTGAAAAAGCTTTGGAAGTACGCGGTGTGGGTTATCGCGTCCAGGTGGCGGGAAACAAGTTGACCTTGAGCGTGGGCTATTCCCATCCGGTGGAATATACGGCGCCTGCCGGGATTGCCTTGGAAGCACCCAAGCCGACCCAGATTGTGGTCAAAGGCATTGACAAGGAACTGGTGGGGTCCGTGGCCGCGGATCTGCGGTTTATCCGCAAACCCGAACCCTATAAAGGCAAGGGCATTCGCTATGATGGAGAAGTGGTGAAGCAAAAAGTCGGTAAAGCCGGCGCAGGCGGTAAGAAGTAGGAGAAAGGTGGGGCTTGGAACAATGCCTAAAGTGGATAGAAAAAAAGAAAGAACCTTGAGACATGAACGCATCCGGCGCCACATTATCGGCACCAGTGAGCGTCCGCGTTTGAACATTTTTAAAAGTCATAAACATTTTTTTGTCCAGGTGGTTGACGACAGTATAGGCCGTACCCTGGCCTCGGTCAGCACCCAGGAAGCCGCCCTGAAAGGCCAGCTCCAGGGCAGCGCCAATATCGAGACGGCCAAGAAGGTCGGCAGCATGGTGGCGGAACGGGCGCAGGCCAAGGGGATAAAAAAGATCGTGTTTGATCGTGGCGGCCATCGTTATCATGGCGCCATTAAAGCCCTGGCTGAAGCAGCGCGCGAATCAGGTCTGGAATTTTAATACGTTCCCATTCATCCTTGGGATTTGTTGCCGAAGGCAATCCCGTTGAGCTGGATATCCTGCCTGTCGGGGCCCCGGGGACGAATGGGACATAAAATAATAAAGTTCATCTCGTATCAAACTCCCTGCGGCAAGACGCAGGGCGTTTCACCGCCAGGCGGGCTGAGGAGGAGATTCATCTTGAGTCAAAAACAGGATACCACAGTAGAATTAAAAGATCGGGTCGTTAAAATCAACCGGGTGGCCAAGGTGGTCAAAGGGGGAAGACGTTTCAATTTCTCCTCCCTGGTCGTGGTCGGCGACGGCAATGGCAAAGTTGGTTTTGGTTTGGGCAAGGCCAATGAAGTTCCGGAATCAATTGCCAAAGCCGTACAGGCCGCCAAGAAGAATATGATTCAGGTGCCGTTGAAAGGTAAAACCATTCCGCATGAAGTCCTGGGTTGTTTTGGCTCGGCCAAAGTATTGATGAAACCCGCATCTGCCGGTACGGGCGTCATTGCCGGCGGCGCGGTGCGTGCGGTAATGGACGTGGTCGGTATCCATGATATCCTGACCAAAATCATCGGGACCAACAATCCCCATAATGTGCTTCACGCCACCTTTGAAGGCTTCAAGGATTTATTGAGCAAGGAAGAAGTGCTGCGTCTGCGCGGCAAACTGCCGGGCGGCGCCACGGCCATGGCCAAAGAGCAGGGGGCAATCAAATCATGACATCAAAAGTTAAGGTGACCTTGAGACGCGGTATGGCCGGGACCTCCCAAAAACAACGCGGCACGGTCAAAGCCTTGGGGTTGGGCAAGGTCGGTTCCTCCAATATTTTGGTCGTCCGTCCTGAAATTTCGGGAATGTTGACCACGGTACAACACTTGGTGACTATTGAAACTGTGGACGCGTAAGGCGGTATTGAAAAAACGCGTTTCAAAATAGCCTTTTGGCAACAATAACTAATTAAAAGCTTTTCAAGCTTGTTAACTATCGTTATAATAGACGCCTTTTAAAAACCCATAGTACTTGTCAAACGGTTGTTGCGGGAATTCAGGGCCGGCCTACAGCGCGGTTAAGTAATGGACTAAAGGCTTTCCTTGCGGGTGAAAGGAGCAGGAATACAATGAAACTTGGTGAACTGGCACCGGCCAAAGGTGCGAGAAGAAGCAAACGTCGGGTTGGACGGGGTATTGGCTCAGGCTGTGGAAAAACCAGCTCTTACGGCCAGGACGGCCAGAAAAGCCGCAGTGGCAGGG
>CAYVTN010000356.1:0-3281 GCA_964454395.1 uncultured bacterium
ATTATTACCTTCGCCCACCATTACCCCTACACCGGGCCCCCGTCTGGTGGCGTCCGCCCTGGCGCCGCCCGTTTTTCGCGATTTAACCGTCCAGCCGCTGGGACAAAAAGACGATCCGGTGATTCACGTTGGCCTGGGCAAGGCCCTGCCCTCGCTATGGTTTGGCTGCCTGGGGCCGTGGCGTGCCGTGGACCGCAGGGGACGGAATTTCTGGAAAGGGTCTGCGCGCAAAGGCTATCGCATTAACCAGGTTCCTGGCCAGGGTTGGATGCTTATGACCTGGGAAGGAAAGCCCCTGAAAAAAATTAACCGGCCGCTGATCCTCAAGCCGCTTAATCCGGAAAAAGTATTGGTGGTGTTCAAACACTATTTGAACGCAGGCTATTTTTGGAGCGGAGGCACCAGGAGCACCAGTTATTACCGGGGACGGCTTAAAATTATTCCTTCCCGAAGAACCTTGAAACTGATCAATGAAGTGCTGCTGGAAGATTACCTGCTCAGTGTGGTGCCCGGCGAGATGCCGGCCGGCTGGCCGCTGGAAGCGTTGAAAACCCAGGCTGTGGTGGCCCGTACCGACACCCTCATGCGGCGTGGCACGCACCGCAAGGAAGGCTATGATGTTTGCTCCACCACACACTGCGCCATCTACCGGGGCGTCACGGCGGAGCACCCGGCCAGCCATGAAGCCGTGGCCTCCACCCAGGGCGAAGTGCTGGAAAAACAAGGGAAACTTTTACCGACGTTCTATTCCCATGCCTGCGGCGGTATGACCCAAGGCTACCGGGAGGCGTGGTGGAAAAAAGGATCCGATCCTTACAACCCGCAGGGGATTGTCGATATTGATCCCAATACACCTGTAGCCGCGAACCTGCCTTTGTCCCCGGCCAGGCTTGACGAATGGCTGACCGGCACGCCGCCTGTCTTTTGCAGTGATACCCATTATTCCGGCAAACACAGTTTCCGCTGGGTGAAAATCATGGAACAGGATGAACTCTCGGAGCTGATCGACCGCAAATACCATATCGGCACGCTCAAGTCTGTTTTCATCAAGGAACGCAGTCCCAGCGGTTATGTTCGTCATATTAAACTCGTTGGAGAAAAAGGCACCCGGGAAGTTTACCGGGATTACATCCGGTCCGCGCTCGGCGGTTTGCGCAGTAATTTGTTTGAAATCATGCCTTTGCGTGTGTCCCCTCACCAATCTGCCGCCGAAGCCTGGCTGATCTGGGGCGGCGGCTGGGGGCACGGGGTGGGATTGTGCCAGGCCGGCGCCGGGGCCATGGGGCATCGGGGTTTTGACTATGCGGCTATTTTAAAGCATTATTTCCCGAACGGAGAGCTCACCCTATGGAGCAAATAACCTGGGTGGTGATCCCGGAGGAACAGGGTTTGCGCCTCGATGTATTTTTAGGGCGCAAGCTTGAAACGTTATCCAGATCCGGCGCTGCCCAGGCCATCAAAGAACAACGGGTTCTGCTGGCGGGACGGGCAGCCAAAGCGGGACTCGTGCTTAAAGCAGGAGAACATATTAGCTATACGCCCCGGCCCGTGCAGTCAGGCAAGGCCAAGGCCCAACCGCTTCCCCTGGAAGTGCTTTATCAGGACGACGATTTGGCGGTGGTCATTAAACCGGCGGGCTTGGTGACCCATCCTGCAGCCGGCCATGCGGACGGAACCTTGGTGAATGCGCTTTTGTACCACCTCGACCGGCTCTCCGGCATTGGCGGGGAAGAGAGGCCCGGGCTTATCCACCGTCTGGACAAGGACACTTCCGGCTTGCTGCTGGTGGCCAAGCACGATTGGGCTCATCATCATTTGGCTGCGGCCTTGCAAACCCGCCGGATTCGCCGGATCTACCAGGCCGTGGCGTGGGGCACTTGGGCGCAAACGTCTTTGACAATCAAGGCCAACATAGGCCGTGATCCCAAACATCGAAAAAAATTTTCAGTCCTCAGCCACGGCGGCAAGACGGCATCCACCACCATTACGATGCTTAAACAAAACACATGGTGCAGTTGGATTGAATGCCGGTTGGAGACAGGACGTACCCATCAAATCCGTGTGCATTGCCATTACCTGGGGCATCCGTTGGTGGGGGACCGTCTCTACGGCAAGCACGGAGAACTGGCAGCCTTGACCCGGCGGGGGCTGAACCGGCCTGACCGTCAGCTTCTGCATGCCTGCCGGTTGCATTTTATCCATCCCAGGACCAAGAAAATGATGGAGTTTACGGCGCCTTTGCCCTCCGATTTTCAGTTTTTTTTGCATTCCACGGGATTGGGTTAAAAAAAAATGGATTTATCCGGCAAAGCTGGGTAAACTCTAATTAGTTTCTGTTGCGGATTGGGTATTACCTACCCCTTGGGCGGGCGGCGGTTTGTGTAGGGTACAGGCATGCCTGTACCCTACACAGGCATGGCGGGTGCAATACTCATGACGGCTATGTGATAAACATAGTCTTTCCGCAAGAGGCGCTAATTATTTGAGGTGGATATATGGTTGAAATCCAGGATTTAAAAACAATCAGCGTCTTTAAGGATCTGAACGGCGAAGAATTGGGCAAGATTAAAAATTTTATGTTCGAAAAAACCATGCGCAAAGGCATGACCTTGTTTTATGAAGGCATGAGCGGCGGGGTCATGTATCTGGTCAAAAACGGTGAAATTGAAATCTTCAAGCGTCAGATGCCGGAAGATATTATTTTAGCCAAACTGAGTTCAGGAACCTTCGTGGGGGAAATGTCGCTTATTGATGATGAACCCCGTTCAGCTTCCGCACGAATCACCAAGGACACGGTTTTGCTGGTCATTACCAAGGCAGGCTTT
This sequence comes from uncultured bacterium, assembly GCA_964454395.1. Taxonomy (GTDB): domain Bacteria; phylum Oederibacteriota; class JAAXVQ01; order JAAXVQ01; family JAUVAV01; genus CAVQBK01. The sequence goes on from CAYVTN010000356.1 coordinate 2,826, forward strand.
AACGATATGATCCGGCGTAACCCGGAGTGCGGCAATAAAATATTAATGGCTTTTCTTAGAATCCTGAGCGGCCGTCTGCGCGATACTAATAAAAGACTGGTCAGCGACTCCTAAATGCGCCACGCCCCCTTCTTATGGATATGGACGCTGGGATTATGGGTACTCCTGGCAGGCTGTGCCCAAATGCCTCTTAAACCATTACCTGCGCCCGAACCCCTGAGTATCCGGGATCAAGCTCGCCTGGCTTTTTTTGCAGGCCAACTGGCCGAAGACAATCAAGATTATAAGCAGGCTGCGCATTATTACCGCCAGGTATTGAACCTTGATCCCCAGGCCAATCGGGTGAGAAAAAGCCTGGTTCAGAATTATATACGTTTATCCCGATTTGACCGGGCGGCCGCGGAATATCAGAAATTGCTTAAACATTCTCCCGAAGATCAGGGCATGAAGTATATC
>CAYVTN010000357.1:0-1578 GCA_964454395.1 uncultured bacterium
CATTTTCATCCACGTCATGGGGCATGAACTGACCCACGCCTTCTGGGCCGTGGTGCTGGGCGGGAAAATTAAATCCCTGCTGGTCTCCCAGGAAGGGGGACAGGTAACCATTTCAAAAACCAATTTCTTTATTGCCTTGGCGCCTTATTTTTTTCCTATTTATACTTTTTTGTTGCTGCCGATTTACCTGATTGCGGCCAAGCCATTTCATACGGTGCTGGCATTTTTATTGGGATTCACCCTGGCGTTTCATGTGGCCCTGACCCTGCATTCCTTGAAGGATGAACAAAGCGACATCCGACAAGTAGGTATGATCTTTTCTTTCCCCTTTATTTACGTGATGAATATTTTGGTGCTGGTGCTGGTTCTCTCGGTGGTGGCGCCGGAAATGCTGTCCTTCCTGGGATTTTTAAAGGCCAGTTGGCATTTTCTGGTGATTTTGACAGGGGAAATTGGCCACGGCCTTTTATTCATTAAAACCAAGGTGTTGTAAAGGAAAACCGATGAACAAGTATCGCGGCATTTTTCTGGCAGGGACCGGCGGCTTTTTGGCGGCTCTGGCTTTCCCCAATCCTCTTTATCCGGGCATGGATTGGAAAGGCGGTTTTTTGGGATGGCTGTGCCTGATCCCATTGCTGTTGATCCCGGCACAACCAGCCAAACGGCTGTGGGGCCTGGGTTTTTTGTATGGATTCATCTATTTTGGCACAGCGATCATATGGATTGCCGGCATGGAATCCATGGCCCCCCTTGGCCCGCTGGCTTGGCTCCTGCTGACTGCTTATCTGGCGCTTTATCCTGGTGTTTTTTTGATGAGCTACCACTACCTCCGGGCCAAACAAGTGCCCTGGTGGCTGGCCGCTGCCGGTGGTTGGACGATTCTGGAATTTGTACGAAATTACATGATCTCCGGTTTCCCCTGGGACAGTTTGGGTTATACCCAATATGGCGTTTCCGCTCTCATGGCAGTATTGCCCTTCAGCGGTATTTGGGGACTCGGTTTTACAGTCGCCATGGGCAATTGTTTGCTGTATTTGGTTTTAATCCTGATAGGCAACCGCGCTTATCCAGGGCACCCCTGGCTGGTTGCGGAGAAACGTTATTTGCTGCGCCGGCCGGGAAGTTTGCTGCTGGCCGGCGCCTTGCTTCTGCTCATGGTGACCGGCACCGTAGTGCAGCAGGCTGCTCTGGCCCGTCAGCCCCGGGTCCCCTCCCTTCGGGTGGCGGGATTGCAGGGTAATATCAATCAGAACACCACATGGGATTTCGATTATCAGCAGAAAACATTGAAAACTTATTACGGCCTTCTGGAGCAGGCGGCGCAGGATCATGCGCTTTTGGCAGTATGGCCGGAGACAGCCTTTCCGGGCATTTTTAATTATGACATTCGGTTGGCCGCCACGGTGCGGGCCTGGTCCAAGCCCCTTGGGATCGCCCAATTGGTGGGCGCCGATGAAATCGAAAGGGCAAAGAAGGAATACTTGTATTATAATGCCATGGTCATGATCGATAAACATGGGGAGGTGCGCGGCTCCACGGCCAAGAAACATTTGGTGCCTTTTGGAGAGTACGTGCCGT
>CAYVTN010000357.1:1588-3278 GCA_964454395.1 uncultured bacterium
AAGGACTCTATTCTGTTTTTTGTGCACAAACTGGTACGCCGCTACGGCGGCGCAGGATTTACACCCGGCCAAAAGCGTCATCTGCTGCCTTTGGACAATCCTCATCCGCATACACTGGTGGGAGGGATAATTTGTTTTGAAAGTTTGTTTCCCCAATACACCCGCGACTTGACCAAAAGAGGGGCCCGATTGTTGGCGGTCATTACCTATGATACCTGGTTTGGCCATTCTTCCGCGCCTGCCCAACACGCTATTTGCAGTGCTTTTAGGGCCGCTGAAACCAACCGTGCTTTGGTGCGGGCCGCGGCCACCGGCATTTCCTGTATTTTCAGCCCTTCCGGGAAGTTGTTGGCAAGCATTGACCTGGATAAGCAGGGGGTGCTTGTGAAGGATGTGCCGATTGAAAGCGGCTTGACCTTTTATGTCAAGTTTGGGGACTGGATTGTAGGCTTACTGGCGCTTCTCATAGCCGGTTATTGGATCTGGGGGGGATGGCGGTCAAAAACAAGGTAGGGGTTAAAATTTTTCGCCCCTGCAGCTATAGATCATCAATGCTCCGCAGCTTGCTGCGGAGAAAATTACTCTTATTCCGGCTCTGCCGGTATGCAAAAGGAGATGAACATGGATTTATTAATTGTCGGTTCTGTTGCCCTGGACGATGTGCGCACACCCCACGGACAGGTTGAAAAGGCTCTGGGCGGCTCCGCTGTTTACAGTTCGGTGGCTGCCTCGTATTTTTGTTCTCCGGCTATTGTCGGCGTGGTGGGGGAAGATTTTTCCCAATCACATGTTGAGCTTTTGAAAAAGAAAGGGGTGGACGTCGGCGGCCTGGAACAAAAGTCCGGTCTGACATTCCACTGGAAAGGTTATTATGAAGGGGACATGAACAGCGCCCACACCCTGGATACCCAACTCAATGTATTTGCGGCCTTTGATCCCCGCCTTAATGCAGCCGCCCAAAAGGCGCCCTATGTTTTTCTGGCCAATATTGATCCTGAACTGCAACTGCATGTGCTGCAGGAATTAAAACAACCGGCCTTCGTGCTCCTTGATACCATGAATTTCTGGATTACCCACAAAAAAGATGCCCTCCTGGAAGTGATCAAGCGGGTGGACATGGTGGTGGTCAATGACGGCGAAGCCCGGCAATTGACGGGCCAAACCAACTTGCTGCAAGCATCCAAGTGGATACAGGCGCAGGGCCCGAAAGGGGTAATCATCAAAAAAGGTGAACACGGGGCCTTGGTTTTTTGGGAAGAAGAAAAAGTCATTGTTCCTGCCTATCCCCTGGATACGGTCTCGGATCCCACCGGGGCCGGCGATACCTTTGCAGGTGCTTTTATAGGCTATTTGGCCAGGGCGCAGGAAGTAGGCATAGGCACTCTCCATCAGGCCGCAGCCGTAGGTACTATTCTAGCCTCTTATGTGGTTGAGGATTTTTCCGTCAACAGGTCGGCCAACTTAACCGCTCGGGATATTACCCGACGTTTTGCGGCTTTGGAGAAGATGACCGCCCTCGAACCGCTGGCCTTACACCAAGTTGTTGGCAAGGCCGGGTAGGGTACAGGCCTGCCTGTACCTACGGGATTATCCTAAATCCACCGTCTGATTTTTATTTAGCAGCCCACCTCGGGCCCATTTTCTTTTTCGGGCTTAAATTGGGACTCGACTCACGCCGATCGCGAGGACG
>CAYVTN010000358.1:0-3260 GCA_964454395.1 uncultured bacterium
GGAGACGCAACATACATAAGGTTTTTAATGATTTTAAGTCCGACAGACTCCTAGGTGCGCTATTTACGCTCCATATGTTCGAAATGACCTGAGTAGTTACAAACAAGATTAGAAGCTGAGATGTGGCGGGTATGAGGCGAGAGCGCTGCCAAGCATGGTATTCCCGCTTTGTAAAGAATGCACTGCCTGAAAAGGCGTGAAAAAGGAGACTTTCCATTGGAACCCAAGTTACAACCAACCCCGCAACAAGTCTTGGAAACCACCTTTGGTTACCGTGAGTTCCGGCCCGGGCAGGAGAAAATCATCCAAACCGTCCTTTCCGGCCGTGATTGCTTGGGACTTATGCCTACGGGCGCGGGCAAGTCCCTGACATTCCAGATTCCAGCCCGCATTTTGCAAGGGACGGTATTGGTTATTTCGCCCCTGCTCTCTCTCATGAAGGACCAAGTGGATGCCTTGCTGGAGCTCGGGTTTAAAGCCACTCAAATTAATTCTTCCGTGCCCTTTCCGGAGCGCCGCCGGCGTTTAAATGACTTTCGGCAAGGATACTATGAACTGGTCTACCTGGCTCCGGAAGCGCTTGAAAGCTATCTGCGCGACCATCTGCAAACCTTTCCGATCAGCATGGTGGTGGTGGATGAAGCGCATTGCATCAGCCAATGGGGGCACGATTTCCGGCCGGCATACCGGAAATTGCAGGGATTAAAGAGGCAGTTGGGGAATATCCCCATCCTGGCTTTAACGGCGACAGCTACCAAGCAGGTCATAAATGACATTATCCGGCAACTGGGCATGGTCGCTCCCGACATCTTTAAGGGATCCTTCTTTCGCCCCAATTTGAAGCTTACCTTCCAGAAAAAAGGGATGGGCGTGAACGTCCGCCGGACGGTTTTGGAGGTCATTCACCGGAACCCTTCGCAAAGCGGCATTATCTACTGTTGGAGTAAAAAAAATGTGGATGGTCTGACCGGCTTTTTACAGTCCCAGGGGATAACTGCTTTGCCCTATCATGCCGGTTTATCGGCTGAAGAGAGACGCTGCAACCAGGAAGCTTTTCTGCGCGATGAAGCGGATGTCGTGGTGGCGACCGTAGCTTTTGGCATGGGCATCAACAAATCCAATGTGCGCTTTATTATCCATTGCGACATGCCGCGGACCATTGAGCATTACTATCAGGAAATCGGCCGGGCGGGGAGGGATGGCCTGGACAGCCATTGCCTGCTGTTTTATTCCTGGGTGGATGTGAAAAACTATGAACATTTTTTGAAGGACATTTCCGATCCGCAACTGGCCCGGGCAACCCACCAAAAAACCATTGAACTTTTCCGTCTGGCCGACAGCAAGCAATGCCGTCACAGCGCCATCCTGGCCTACCTTGACGAACACCATGAAGCATGTGGGACTTCCTGCGACGTGTGCAATGGATTCGACTTGAACGTCATGATGAAGGAGCCGCCGGCAGCGGTCAAACGCGAATCTAAGCCGGCCGCTTATGCTGCCGCAGCCGGGAAGGCCGGTCCGGATGAGGTCTTGGTGGCAGCGTTGCGGAAACTTCGCAAGCAATTGGCGGACAGGCAAAATATGCCGGCCTATATCGTATTCAACGACGCCACGCTTTTGGAAATGGCGGCGCAGCGTCCCGGCAACGGGGAAGAGATGCTCAAGATTTCCGGCGTCGGGCGGGTTAAACTGGCTAAATACGGCGAACCCTTTTTAAAAGTCCTGCAGGCCCATTCCACGATTGATACTTTTGCGGCCGCGCCACATGAAAAAGAGGCGGAAACATATGCCGAATCCGGGATTGAGGTGATCGCACAAAAGTACCTGACCTGCCCTTTGCAAAAGGAGACCGCGACTTATATCCATCCGGCGGTATTGCAAGCGAGAAAAGAATACCGGCGCGCTTATGAACCCTGGGCCCAAGAGGAGGATGAAGAGCTAAAGGTTGTCTACATCAAAATAAAGAATATCAAAACCATATGCCGCATTTTTAAGAGAAACCCCGGAGCCATCCAAGCGCGGTTGAAAAAACTTTTCCCTTCTCTTCAATAAGGTACAATGGCATTAAAAGCATTATTTTTAATCACAGAAAGGCGGAAAGGACGAGAACAAGATTAAACCCTTTTTTAGTAACTTAAGGTTGAAATTCGTCTCAAAATGGCAACAACATTTCACCGCAAAGGCGCAAAGGGCACAATGAGAACCCTGATTTCCTTTGCGGACTTTGCAGCTTTGTGGTGAAAAATTATTTCCGGCTTAGGCTTAATTGTACAGCGGCCTCAATATGTTTTCCTTCCCGTCTTCCTGTGAGTAAATGATTTTAATTGCCGGCCGGATTAGGCTCTGAAATGCTCTGTTGGTTAAAACCTGGAATTCGTGCCCGGCAGCATCGGGTGCCTGACTTTTAAAGTAACGTGGATAAGAGAGGTTTATATTCCGGGCCGGAAGCCGATAGTTAATATAGAGTGATTGCATCAAATAAATGAACTATGGAGGGCTCATCTATGTCAGAAAAAGATTTCCTGGACATTGCGCACATTTTTTTCCTGGAATCCATTGCCGACGCCATAAAGACCAGAGGGGCGGCGGCCGCCACGGGCGAACTTGCCCGGCGGGCCAAGGCGGTTTCCGAAAAAATATCGGTTAAAGACTTCGGCAGCGCGGAAGACCTGATTAATGCCCTGGATACAGGCAATACGGCCCTGACGCGCCTGGAAGGCCGGGCCAAACACTACGGCAATAATGTCTTTACCTTGCCTGATTGTCCATTTGGCGAATCCATAGCACGATACATTAAGGAGTTTAAAGAACTGCCCACGGAGTTTAAGGAATTGGCTGATGAATTTAATAAACTTTATCCGCAAAACAGGGAACTGAAAGTGGGCGGCGGAGCAGGCGCCAGCGCTTTTTGCAGTGTTCACCAGCCTTTAAGAAGTTTTGTCAGCCGGCGAATGACAGTTCAAGGAAAACCAATCAAGATGTATCAATTAGGCTGCAAGTCGTCATCAGGCGTCAAAGCCTTTGCTGAAGAATATATCAAAGAATCGCAAATCGATAAATCGGTGGTGGATAAAGCCCTGGACGATAACTCCTGCGTTTATTGGCTGCAAATCCAATAGTATTATTTCCCGGGAAGTAATCAGAGATGCGCTTAACCGCATCCTGTCGCGGAAGGGCCACTTGGGTTGAAAGGCCTCTCAAGTGTGGTGCAAGCCTTGAGCGGCATTAAAAAACACATCTGTAGGGTACAGGCTGCCTGT
>CAYVTN010000359.1:0-3248 GCA_964454395.1 uncultured bacterium
AGATGAGAGCGACATCCCCTTTGGAATTAAATCCTTTTCTCTATTGCCGTCCTTCTACCTGGAAAAGACGCTACGAAAATCTTGAGGGCACGTCTGCCGATGCCCTGGACCCCGGCTTTAAAATGGACAGCCTGCCTGAATTCAAAGCTTTGAAACAAAGGCTTCCCCAAAGGGCGGACCTTATTCAGCACGGCATAACCGCATTGTCTAATTTTGTGGCTGGCGATTGGCAATGTTTTTCCGAAGATCCAAACTATCAGACTCAATTGCAGGTGTTGCATCAATCGTGGCAGAACGCCACTTATGTGGAACAGCAAGCCCTGGCCTGGGCCATGCGGTTTAATGATATAGGCTTATATTTGGACCCTGAAGCTTACGCCCGTGAAGAGCGCAGCGCCGGCGTGGCCAAGGACATTCTCAACCGCCTGCATGTGCTGCCTGAAATCCGCGACCTTACTTTGCGGCTGATCAAAATTCAGTCCCTTTTGGGACAAGTGCGCCGCGGTGAACTACGTTATGCGGCACTGCATCGCGCCCTGGACTCCAGCCGGGTGAAGTTCGGGTTGGTGCAAATGATGCATGCCATGGAAACCGTGGCCCGCGCAGGTGAGGGCAATGCCTTGTCCCTGGCGGAATTAAATAATATTATTCACTTTAATAATCAAACCCCGGCTGCGGGCCCGGCTTTGGCCGATTACCGTTTGGAAAGTTTCCGGTCAAATGAGTGGACCTTTAATCCTGAACAACCAATGAATCCTCGATCCGACGCGTTGATTAGCGGTGAGTTCGGGAAGGAAATGGATGCATTATTAATTCAATTGGGCAATGGATTGGATATGTTGGATGGAGTCCGCGACCTGGCCGTGGAATTAAATGCCTTAAGGCCCGATCTTTATCCGCGTTTGATGAAGCTGGTTATTCAACTAAGTTTGGCTGTTAAACCCGGAGTGAACGGCAAGGCCATGGTCATCCACAGTGATTACGGCCATCTGCCGCAAACCGGCAATGAACGTCAGCAGATTTTGAAGGAGTTGATTCAATGGTTGGACAAGCGCGATGCAGGTTTAAGCACCAGCCAGGTGGCAGATGAATTGAAACAAAATCATAACCGTAGCGTTTGGGGATTGCCGGTTTATATTAGCGGTCATGATATCTGGCTCCGCTTTGGTAAACTGAATAAAACAGGAGTAGAAGACATGGCACGGCAACGTCTTATGGCTGATAAGGAGGTGGAAACAATAGCCCGCCAAATGAGCCCTTCCCGAAGCAAGCGTATGGGCTTGGCGTGGTCGTATTTCAGTGCCATCCAGGAGCAACGATGGAAAGACTTGCCTAAGAAATTGCAAAAGCCGGTGCAACGTTTGTTCGGGCCCTGGTTTACTTCCGCCTCTGTCCAGGAACAGACGGCCTTTTTATGGGCCGTGGCGCTCCATGATGTGTTGCCTGACGAAGAGGCGGCCGCGGCATGGGCGGATAAATATTTGAAAGAACAAAAAGTTTCTGAAGCGGTGCGTGAAAAAGCCGTGAATTTGATTCGCTATCATTCCTATCCGGGCCAGGCACGGCTTGGTGAGCGGCGTGAATCGCTCTTATTGTCGGAGGCCATATTTAAATCGCACCTGCCTTTCTGGATGCTGCAGGCCCTTAATGCCCTTGATGTTATCGCGCAAAAAAGGACCATTGCAATCCCTGAAATGGCGGAACAATTGGGTGAAATCATGGCTTATCCTAAAAATGCTCAAACCATGGCCCAGCATTATGACCAGTATCGCCTGGAAACCATGGCCAAACCGCGCATTGCGGCTCCTAGGTTGAAGAACGGGCAAGTAGAGCAACTGAATCAAACCGTAAGTGAAATTTTCGGGAAACAGGAGCCGGCTTACCGGGCGATATTAAAGGACAAAGTGGATTTACTGGACCATATCGCGCATTTGTCCCATGCCTTGGTGGCTTCCCACCAGGGCGATTATACATCCTATGTTAAATGGATACGCTTTTTGGTGCAGTTGGCGCAGGCCGCTAAGCACGACAATGTGGTGATCCGCACCGATATCAGTGACTTGGAAGTCTCAGGGAAGTCTCTTGCCAGGGCAGTAAGCCAGGCTGGCAAGAAATTGGACGGCCTGGTGGCTGCATTTCCCGACCGCAGTCCTTCGGCACGGATGAAAACCATCATACGAACCGGGCAAGGTGAGTGCTGCGGCATTCCCATTACGGTCTCCAAAGATGGGGTCATTACCCTGCAATTCAGCCGGCTCGTCAAGCCTGGCTCATCAAAGCCTCAAAAGTCATCCTCGGTCTTGTCTAATCATTATGCCATTGTTGGACTGTCGTTCATGGTGGGCATGCACATGATGGACATGGGGCTGTGTCCTCATGTCATCGCGGGCCTGGGATTGGCGCTGACATCGGTAAGACTGTTATGGGACAGTGGATTATTTAAGCCGGCACAAAAATGGGAACCGAAGCAACCCAGGCGGCGCTACCATTTCCGCAGAACCTGGGGGGCGGACGCTTAAAACGGCCTGACACATACCTTTTCTGCTTGAGGGCGGTAACTGTTACCAGGGACTTGACCAATTAGTCAAAAACACGAAAATCGAGAATCGAAAGTCGATCGCCATTGAATATTTTTACGATTTTCAATTCTCGATTGCTTGGGAGGCTGAGCGGCAAAATGCTCGGCCTCCAAGGCGGTCCGGAATTAAATCCAGCGTTTAACCTTGTTTCGGAAATCGGCATAGTCCGCGCCATAATCGCGGATCATTTCTTCCTCTTCCTTGGGAATAAACCAGTGGTTGCTGAGGTAGTAAAAGGACAGCGGCGCCAGCAGGGCCAGGGCATTGAGGCTCATCAAGGCCGTGCCGGTGAGAATGAACAGGAGGCTGATATAATCGGGGTTGCGGCTGTAGTTGTAAATGCCCTCAGCCACAAAGTCAATGGTGTTGTCAAAGCCGCATTGGATTTGCTTTTTAATGAACAGGGTCATGCAGTCAATGAGTATAATGATGCCAATGGCGAGGATAAAGACGCCCAAATAATACACATACTCAGGCATGGTTAAGTAGGGAATGGGATTGAAAGCCGCTGTGAGAATAAAGGAAAAACCTAGAAACAAGTAAAACAGGGGTTGCTTGAGTAATTTAAACATGACAGCCTCCTTTAAGTTGTGTTAAAACCTAAAGCTTGGCAACGAGTGATGGCGGTAATGCCCGATCTCTCCGGAAAACAACGAGAAAATTATGGGA
>CAYVTN010000360.1:0-3237 GCA_964454395.1 uncultured bacterium
AAAATTGGATACGGCAAAGAACTGGATTATACCAGCCCCGGCTCCGGGCAAGCCTGGTTCGGCTTGAAAAAGTCCGTCGAAGGCCATATTAAAAAGACCCATCGTTTTACGCTCAATATCAAAGGGTCGGGGTTAAAAACAACTATGGAGTTCAAATTAATTACGTCGGACGGAGCAGTTTTTGGCAAAAAACTGGAATATCTGCCTTATGACGATCAATGGCACGAAGTGGCCATCGCCGCCAATGAATTGAGCTATTGGTGGGGCGGTCAGGGCTCTCCCAAGCTGGACTATATTGACCATATTGAACTGGTGTTTACGACGGAGTTGGCGGGCAGCGGCAAAATAGCGGTCAACCACTTAAGGGCGTTTTGGAGATAATCGCGGTAGGCGTATAGATACTGTGTCAGCAGGATATACGCATTTGGCGTAGCCGGAGGCGTTTTATCCGGTCGGGATGGATAAGTTCATCTGTAGGGGCGAATGCCATTCGCCCATCTTTTACTCGTCCCTTGACTATACGGTGGGGGCGAACGCCGTTCGCCCCCACGTACCAGATTTTATTCCGGCTTGGCCGGCGTAGTGCAAAGAAGGTGGCTGTAAGGGCGTATGCAATACGCCCTTACAGCGCAGCAAATTATTGACAAAGGTTGAGGTTATATGCTGTTTAAAGCTGAAAAACGTTACTTTACCCTGGACGGCAAGCCTTTTTTCTTTTACAGCGGGGAAATTCAATATTTTCGGGAAAAGAAAAGCCTGTGGCCAAAGCATCTGAAAAAGCTTAAGGCCGCAGGCTGCAATGCGGTCACCACCTACATTCCGTGGTCCTGGCATGAACCGGAACAAGGCCGGTTTGATTTTACGGGCGAGACCTTGCCTGAGCGTGATCTGCTAGGTTTCCTGGAGATGGTTCAAGAAGCAGGACTATATGCAGCCCTGAAACCAGGCCCCTATATTCTGGCGGAGTTTGAAGACCGGGGTATTCCCGGCTGGTTATCCCAGGATTATCCGGAGATCCAGGCTCAAAGCGTGGATATGATTACCTACATGCATCCCACCTTTCACAAGTTTGTGGGCCTGTGGTATGACACGGTACTGCCGATCATCAGGGATAAGCAAATCACCCATGGCGGTCCGGTCATTATGTTGCAGGTTTGCAATGAAGTGGGGCTGTACAATTGGCTCGACGGCGCCGGCGATACCAGTGAAGTTTCACTCGGTTATTTTAATAACTACCTGGAAAAAGAATACAAAACCATTGCCGCCCTCAACCAAGCCTACGGCAGTTCCTGGGCAAGCTTTGATGATGTCAAAGCGCCCCACGGGATCACGGCCAATACGGGCGAGTATTTGCACTGGGTGGACTGGCATCAGTTTCACCGCTGGTATTATGCGGAATATTTAAGCTGGGCCATCCGGGAAATCAAGGCCCGTGGGATCGAGATTCAGCTCTACCACAACATCCCCGGCTGGGTTTTTGGCCGCGGGCAGGAATATCCGGTCAACATCTCCTTTTACGGTGAGATTGTGAAGCGCCATCCGGAGATGGTTTTTGGGGTGGACCACATCCCGGAAAATCCCAATTACCGCAACCAGCATGACGACCTGATCATCAATGAAATGACCCGCGCCCTACAGAGCGGGCAGAAACCTATGTGGGCTGCGGAACAACAGGCCGGTTCGCGCGAGCATAATGTACATACCTTTCCCAATGAACTGGAGCTTTTTTATAAAGCCTGCATAGCCCGGGGCATGACCGGCATGAATTTGTACATGTTCAGCCAGGGCGTCAACCCTCATCGCCGGGGAGCTTTTGGGCCCACCTTTTATTGGATGAATGCCTTGGGACATGATACTTCGGAAAAGCCGCTTTATGACGTGGTGAAAAAAGTCGGGGACCTGATCCACACCTTCGGTGAGGCCTGGATGCAAACCGACAGGCGCAGCCAGGCAGGGGTGGTGTTTTATCGGCCTTATTATCATGATGAATTTTTCTTCCCCCTCTTTGGCGGGGTGCCCGCGCTGGATCCAGCCAAGGCCGGCCTGCGTTACAATCCCAAGGCCATGCGCAATACCTATTACTTTGAAGGCATGCTCAAGGTACTCACCATACAGAACCGCGATTTTGACATGGTGGATATTCAACGCCAGGCCCCTGATCCCAAGGTTCACCCCCAGTTATGGGTCATGGCCCTGGATTGCATGGATGAAGCAAGCCAGCGCCGGCTGGCTGACTACGTCAACCACGGCGGGCATTTGATCATCTGGCCCGGCTTGCCGGATAAGGACCTGAAAATGAATCCCTGCACAATTTTACAGGAGGCTCTGGGCGTTAAAGAAACCGGGACGGTAAAGCATCCCTTTGTGTCCAAAATCGACCTATTGGGAGTTGAGGACATTAATGCCTATCCCCTGGTGAGATGCTTTGATCCCAAGGACGCCGAAGTCATTGCCTCATTGCCCGGAGGAGAGCCCTGCGGCCTCAGAAAAAAATGCGGTCAGGGCACAGTGACGCTCATAGGAACCATAATTGGTTACAACATCAAGGAACACCTTTATGTGTATGAGAAGCTGTTCCGCCACACCTCGCCGAAGCGTCATTTGACCCTCGGCAATCCGGCTTTGCAGGCGCATGTGCGTTACGGGAAGGATTATGCCATGCTGGGGTTGTTCAATTACACGCCGGTCAGGCAGGCAACTTCGGTAACGATCACCGGCATTGGTGCCGGCCATAGCGCCGTCACCATTCCGGATCAGGGTGAATTGGTGCTCGAACCGCATCAAGGAGTGCTCATTCCGCTCCATTATCCGCTGGATGAGGGACGGAAGATTTTGTGGAGCAGTTGCGAGATACTGGACTTTCAGCTTAATGAAAAAAACATGGAAGTTACTGTTGCCGGCAATCCTTGTCAGGAAACAGGGATCATGCTTTGGTCAAGTTATGCCCTAAGCCGGGCCGAAATGAACGAGCGGCCGTTAACCGTCGAAAAGCAGCCCGGAAATCAGTGGAAAGTCGTTATTCCGGCTGGTTTTCAAGAACGCCGGATAACTGTTTTTTGGGAGTAGGTTTTCTCCCGTTGGCAAGGGTCAAACCAATATACACCTTCCTCCAAAACGCGCTCACAACCATCACGGCTTCTGTTTTACTGGTAGCGGGCAAGACAATTTGGGCGTGTGTGGGGGGTGAATTCTTTAACCCCGGGGAAATCAAAGTGGGTCACGTTACTTCCGCGTAAA
>CAYVTN010000361.1:0-3216 GCA_964454395.1 uncultured bacterium
CATACAAATGATCGTTATAATAAACGCCTTTTAAAACCGATGCCCGCCGGAAATCCGGGGCGCGGTTAAACATGGCATAAAGGCTTTCCTTGCGGGTGAAAGGAGCAGGAACAGGATGAAAATCGGGGAACTGGCACCGGCCAAAGGTGCGCGGAAAAGCAAACATCGGGTTGGACGAGGTCTGGGCTCGGGCTGGGGAAAAACCAGTTCCTACGGCCAGGACGGTCAGAAAGCCCGCAGCGGCAGGGGCAAAGGTCCGGGCTTTGAAGGCGGTCAGATGCCTTTGACCCAGCGCATGCCCAAACGGGGATTCCATAATGTTTTCAAGATCAGCTATGAGGTGTTAAATCTTAAGGACCTGGCTGCCTTTGAAGGCGCGGAAGTGGATCCCAAAGTATTGCATGCCAAGGGGTTGGTCAAGAAAAACAAAAAGGTTAAGATCCTCGGAGTTGGGGAGGCCCCCAAAGGCATGATCATTCGAGCCCATAAATTTTCCAAGAGTGCGGCTGAGAAGTTAACGGCAGCAGGCGGTAAAGTCGAGGTGCTATAATGATAGGGGCATTTCAGAATGCGGTTTCAATCCCGGAACTAAAACGCCGGATTTTATTTACGCTGGCCATGATTTTTGTTTATCGCATTGGATCTCATGTGCCCACCCCCGGCATTAATGCCGCGGCCATGCAAGCCATGATGCAGAGCCAAGCCGGGGGGGTGCTGGGCTTTTTGGACTTGTTCACCGGAGGCGCGCTGAGCAAATTCTCGGTTTTTGCCCTGGGGATCATGCCCTATATTTCCACCTCGATTATTCTTCAACTTCTTACCTCGGTGGTGCCCTATCTGGAACGCCTGCAAAAGGAAGGCGAGCAGGGGCGCAAGAAAATTACCCAATACACCCGCTATGGCACGGTGTTGCTTTGCGTCATCCAGTCCCTGGGGATGACCTATATGCTGCATAATATCAACCCCGGCGGCGGGGGCGCGAACCAGTCCATTGTCATCCACTGGGGGCTGGGCTTCCAGCTGACCACGGTGCTAACTTTAACCTGCGGCACGATCTTCATCATGTGGCTGGGCGAGCAGATCTCGGAACGCGGGATCGGCAATGGCATGTCGATCATTATTTTTGCCGGGATCGTGGCCCGGCTGCCCATGGAGATCGGTTCCATGTGGGCGTTGTTTCAGGCCGGGTCCGTCAACTTGATCCAGATGACCCTCTTTTTGGCGGTACTGGCCGCCCTGGTGGCCTTGACCGTGATCATCCAGCAATCCTATCGCAAGATTCCCGTTCAATATGCGCAACGGGTGGTGGGCCGGAAAGTGTACCGGGGGCAATCCACCCAATTGCCGTTGAAGGTCGATTACTCCGGGGTTATTGCGGTGATTTTTGCCAGCTCCGTGCTGGTCACACCCACTACCCTGGCCAAGTACTTTGAGAATCCGGACGCCTCCGGCATTGGCCAAAACATTTTGCAGACCATTGTGGCTTATCTTACGCCCGGTACCATTGTGCATACGTTGCTTTACGCCTTTTTAATTGTGTTCTTTTGTTATTTTTACACATCGATCACATTCAATCCTTCCGATGTGGCGGACAATATGAAGAAGTACGGCGGTTTTATTCCGGGATTGCGGCCCGGCAAGTCCACTGCAGAGTATATTGACCAAACCCTGTCCCGGATCACCTTGGGCGGGTCCCTGGCGGTGGTGGTGATTGCCATCATTCCCGACATGATGGCCAAGCAAATGTCCATTGGCTGGTATTTTGGCGGCACGACCTTGTTGATTGTGGTGGGTGTTGCCCTGGACACCATGAAACAAATCGAGTCCCACCTGCTGACCAGACATTATGAGGGCTTCATGAAGCGGGGCAAGTTGAAAAGCCGGGGAGGATCGTTTTAATTTAACAGGCAAAAGTTTCATCCGCCTGTCTCTGGGTACGGAAATGGCGACAGCGGCTTGAAACTGAACCATATTGATGAAATGGGGCGAAAACATATGCGACTTATTTTTTTAGGTGCACCGGGCGCAGGCAAAGGGACTTATGCAGGACCGTTGAGCGCGGAATTGGCAATCCCAACCATTTCCACCGGAGATATTCTTCGGACCAATGTTAAACAAGGTACGGCCTTGGGCAAGGAAGCCAAACAGTACATGGATCAAGGCAGTCTGGTGCCGGATGAGCTGGTGACCAAAATGGTGCAAGAGCGTCTGGGACAAGGGGATGCAGAGCGCGGTTTTATCCTCGACGGTTTTCCGAGAACCATTCAGCAGGCCGAAGCCCTCAACGGCATTCTTAAAAAAATGGGGCAGGAATTAAACGCCGTGGTTAATATCGATGTACCCAATGACGTGATCATATTACGTCTTACCGGCCGGCGGATGTGCAAACAATGCGGCGCGGGCTATAATGTTAACACCAATTTAAAGCCCAAACAGGAAGGCATTTGCGACAAGTGCGGGGGCGAGCTGTACCAGCGTTCTGATGATAATGTTGGAACCATCAGCAACCGGCTTGAGGTTTACAAGCAACAAACAGCGCCCTTGATAGATTATTACCGGAAAATGAACCTCCTCCGTTCGGTAAATGCGGAAGGCGACATTCCGGATATTTTAGCGACCATCAAAGCCGCCATTGAATGGGATAAACATAATTGATTCCGGTTAAAACAGCCGGCGAAATAGCAGCGATACGCCGGTCGGGAAGCATCACCGCCGACCTTTTGCGCCAGTTGGAAGGGTTGATTAAGCCCGGTGTCACCACCCTGGAACTGGACCGCTGGGCGGAAGGCTTCATCCGTGATCGGGGTGGAAAGCCGGCTTTTAAAGGTTATCACGGTTATCCGGCCACCTTGTGTACTTCTTTTAATGACCAAGTGGTCCACGGCATCCCCGGTCAGGTTAAGTTGAAGCGTGGCGATTTAATCAGTATTGACGTCGGCGTTCAGCTGGAAGGATGGTACAGTGATGCGGCCCGGACCTTTGCCGTGGGTGATCTTGCGGAAGAGGAGCACCGTTTGATTGAAGTGACCCGCAGCGCCCTTGCGCTTGGCATTGCCCAAGCCAAAGAGGGGAATCGCCTGTCCGATATTGGTCACGCCATTCAACGTCATGTGGAAGCCGCAGGGTTTTCAGTGGTGCGTGATTTCGTAGGCCATGGCATTGGACGGCAATTGCATGAAGAACCGCAAATTCCCAATTTTGGCGAACCCAACCAGG
>CAYVTN010000362.1:0-3201 GCA_964454395.1 uncultured bacterium
TGCACAGGATCTGGACCACGGCCAATGGGCTTCGCGCATGATCCTGCAGGTGCATGATGAATTGTTGTTCGAAGGCCCGAAAGAAGAGATGGCGTCGTTAAAAACACTGGTGGCGGAAAAAATGAGTCACGTTTATCCCCTGGCCGTTGCCCTGACCGTGGATGCCGGTTATGGCCGCAACTGGAAAGAAGCCCACTCTTGACCAGAGTTCAAATTTTTATTACCATGAATAAATGATCCCATGGTTTATGGTAAAACAGGCGGATGCAAGAACAAGCGCCCTTTTGTTTCAAGGCACTTCATTCCCCTCGTAAAGGCAGGGACGACACAAATGAACAGGTCACGATGAATAAAAAAGAACAAGCGCCGGTTATTGTCATCACCGGCGGGACTGGCTCGGGTAAAAGCACGGTGGCTGCGGTTTTCAATAAAATGGGCGCCCGTCTCATTGACGTGGACCGTTTTGCCCATCGCTTTTTAAAACCAGGCTCGCCGGCATGGCAGCAACTGATGCAAAATTTTACAGGAACCAAGTTGTGCCAGCCCAAAAAATTTGGCGAGGCCTACAAACCCTCGGATTTTCTCGATGCCCAGCAGCAACCACTGAAGGAGCTGCCCTGGCTTATCAATCGGCAAGGCCTTATTCAACGGGATAAACTGGGCGCCCGGGTTTTTTCGGACAGCATGTCCTTGGAACAACTGAATAAAATCATCCATCCGCGTCTGCGCAAGGCCTTGGACAGCAAATTAGCCACGCACCGGAGGTTGTCCAACAAGCCGGTGGTATTGGACATGGCGGTTTACCCGGAAAAAATATTCCGCGGTTTGGGGGATGTGGTGCTGTGGGTCCGCGCGCCCGGGGGCTTGAGGGCCCAGCGCCTGGCCGATCATCGCCGCCTCGGTCTGGAAGAAGCCAGTGCCCGCATACGCATTCAATGGAAAGACGATGATTTTAAAAAGGTGGCCAATTTTATTCTTCCCAATCTGGGGTCGGACACGGACTTGAAAAAGGCTGCGGAAGCCCTGTGGCCCCAACTTTTAAAATTTGCCTATGACGGAGGCAAATGATGCAATACTATTTCGAAGAGATGCCCCTACAGCGGTGGTTGCTCTTCTTTTTTTTAGCCGTCACTTTTCCTTTGACCTACCTTTTGGCCTATTTTTTAAACGATCATATCTGGCTCATTCTGGTCGCCTTCACACCTCTGGCGGGGCAATTGTTTGTCTCCAACCGGGTGGGGAATTTGTTGATGGCCGTCAGTGCGCTTTTTTATTCGCTGGCGGCCCTGCGTCTGGAGCATCCCGGACGCAGGGCGGCTCTGATCTTCTATATCCTGGTTACTGTGCTGATGGGGGTGTTCGGTTATTTTTACCGCCGCCGGAAAATTTTGGAAAGCAATGTGTACCAGGAACAGTTGTCCCATTTGCAGGAAGAGCTGACTTTGCAGCGGGAACAATACAAAAACGATCTCATGGTCAGTGTGGCCGACAAGAAAAAATTTGAAAAATATTCCATGCTTAACCGGATTTCCAATGCCTTTGGGGCGGAGTTGCAGCTGGATAAATTGCTGCTGTTGGCAGTAAAAGAAGTTCAGAATGTGATCGGTCCGGAGCGGGGACGGTTTATTACCGCCGCCAGCGGACACAACAGCGGTGAGGTGCACATGCAAAGTCTGCCCGTGGAAACGCAGGTGGACGGCATATTGGAAGACCAGTTTTCTTCCTGGATTCAGGAGCACAAGGTGGGACTATTGATTGATGATGCCAAAAATGATTTCCGCTTTCATGCCCTTGACGAGCAGGCCCAGGTCAGAAGCCTGATGATCGTACCCATGCTCATCGCCGGACAAGTCAAGGGATTTGTCCGCGTGGAAAGCCCCTGGGAGAACATGTTTAATGTCAATGATTTACAGCTGCTCACCATCATGACCGACATTATCACTGTATCCACAGAGAACGCCCGCCTCTTTCAGCAACAAAAAGAGCTCTCCGTGACCGACAGCCTGACCGGTCTTTATCTGCGGCGGTTTCTGGATCAGCGCCTGAAAGAGGAGTACGGCCGTTACCAGGCACACGACACCGTGTTCAGCCTGATGATTCTGGATATTGACCATTTCAAACATATCAACGACCGGCTGGGCCATATTGCCGGTGATCAGGTCCTTATTCAACTGGCAAAATTGTTGCAGCAGGAGAGCCGCAGCATCGATATGGTGGCCCGTTACGGCGGGGAAGAATTTATTATCCTGCTCCCCAACACCTGGATCGAAGGCGCCCTGGTGTTGGCCGAGCGCATCCGGAAAAAAGTCCGGCAGTATCAGTTTCAAGCTTTGGATCAAAGTCTGACCGTCACCGTAAGCATCGGCGTGGGGGAATGCCCTCGTCATGCCGCGGAAGTGGAGCTTTTGATTAAGAAAACGGATGATGCCCTTTATCGGGCCAAACGCAACGGCCGTAATCAAGTCAGCCTGGCGGCCGAGCAGCCGTCTTCGGCGAAGTCACCGCTGGAGGGAGGTCCACATGACCAGGACCAGGCGTAACTACGGCATTTTGGCCGTGGGGTATGTGCTGATCAACAGCCTCACCTACATCAATTATCAACAGGACGCCACACTGCCATTTCCCATGCTCTTTTTGCCTCTGATCATTTTGGCCGGCTACTGGGAGGAAACCATCGGGGCCCTGGCCGTGACCGTGACCGCCGTCTTGACCGTGGTGGTGCTCAACCTGCTGCAGATTATGGATTCTAGAAATGCCATGGCGGATGTGGTGGTTTTTGGCATAGCTTTTGGTCTGGTGGCGGTGCTCAATTATGACCGGGAACGCAAATCCCGTTGGCGTCAGGATCAGCTGGCTCCCAAAGAACAGGAGTTGGCTGCGGTGCGGCAACGGGTCCAAACGACCAGGGAACAGATCGAGGGCTACGAAAAAAGGCTTAGGGGGCTTATCAAAGTCTATCAGGTTTCCAAGGTATTGGGCGGCATGATCAAGCTAACCCCCATGCTGGATGAAGCGCGTCTGATCGTGGCCAACATTTTGTCTTCTCATTTCCGTTCCACCACCAATGAAGCCGCCCGGCTGGCAATTTATGTTCCCGCTGAAGAATCGAGCGACTTTTTAAGAACCGGCACGAGGGGATTGGAAATTTCCGACGAGGGTTTTCCCGAAAAAATCACAGCCGACCATCTAAAACGTTGGCTG
>CAYVTN010000363.1:0-3199 GCA_964454395.1 uncultured bacterium
CCCTTACCCATAATCATTCCGGTCGGGGCTGAAGCGGTTTTCTTCAATGCCGCCCAAGGATAAGATCACAACCCTTGCAAAGGTTTTAGTTAAAATGACCTTTTCACAACAGAAACTAACTAATGCTGCGCTTACGCCTTGCGGCCTTAACCCAACTGATCCAGATTGGTTTGCAGTTGGGTGATTTTCTGCTGATAATCCTGCTGTTTGCCCTTTTCATTGGCAA
Organism: uncultured bacterium; assembly: GCA_964454395.1. Classification (GTDB taxonomy): domain Bacteria; phylum Oederibacteriota; class JAAXVQ01; order JAAXVQ01; family JAUVAV01; genus CAVQBK01. The sequence goes on from CAYVTN010000363.1 coordinate 227, forward strand.
TGATGTGTTCCGGCGCGCGGGATACAAACTTTTCGTTGGCCAGTTTGGTGTTGATGTTGCCGAGCAGTTGGGTTAAGTGGGTGATCTCCTTGCTCAACCGGGCCCGTTCTTTGTCCAGATCGATCAGGCCGGCCAGGGGCACGAAAAGCTCGGCCTCATCGGTCACCGCGGCGGCCGACAGGCTTGGCTTTTCCTGACCACCGTCGATCACCAGGGACTCCAGTTTGGCCAGGTCGGCGATAACGGCTTGTTGTTCCCCGTCAAAAGCCATCGCCGGATTCAAAGGTCTGATGATGAGCTCCACTTTTTTCCCTGGAGCCACCTTCATTTCCCCGCGGATGTTGCGCACCGCGTAAATCACGTCCATGACCCGTTTCATCTGCTGTTCCACCTGCGCTTCAGCCCGCTGCTCCCGGGCCCGGGGCCAGGCGGCCTGCATGACGGTCCCCGAAGTCCCGGGCAGGTGGGACCATAATTCTTCGCTGATAAAAGGCATGAAAGGATGAATCAGCCTGAGCATTTCCTCCAGGGTTTGAAGCAGCCAATACTGTGTGGCCTGCTTGTCCTGGGGTGCTTTGAACAGATTGACCTTGGCCATTTCCAGATACCAGTCACAGAATTCATGCCATACAAAATCATAGATGGCTTGGGCCGCCTCGGCAAAACGGTAGTGCTCCAGGGCCTGGTTGACTTTTTCCACGGCCTGATTAAGGCGCGACTGAATCCAGCGGTCCACAAAGGACTTTTCCGGAACTTGGCCCGGTGCCTGGTAATCTTCCAGATTCATAAGGGCAAAGCGGGAGGCGTTCCAGATCTTGTTCACAAAGTTGCGGCACGATTCCAGCCGGTCCTTGGTAAAAGCCACGTAGCGGCTTTGGGTCTCGATCATGGCCATGGTAAAACGCAGGCCGTCGGCGCTGGTGTGGCCCATCAGGTCCAGAGGGTCCACGGTGTTGCCCTTGGACTTGCTCATCTTCTTGCCTTCTTCATCGCCCACCAGGGAGTTGATGCATACCTCGTGGAAAGGCACGTTACCCATAAATTTAAGGCCCATCATGGTCATGCGCGCCACCCAAAAAAAGATAATGTCCCAGGAAGTGACCAGTACGCTGGTGGGATAATAGGCTTTCAATTCTTCGGTCTGCGCAGGCCAGCCCATGGTGCTGAAAGGCCAGAGTCCGCTGGAAAACCAGGTATCGAGTACATCGGTCTCCTGCTTCATATCCTTGCTGCCGCAGGTGCAGGCCGTGGGCGCTTCCTTGGCCACAATGAGCTCACCGCAGGATTCGCAGGTCCAGGCCGGGATGCGGTGCCCCCACCAGATCTGGCGGGAAATGCACCAGTCGCGGATGTTCTCAAGCCAATCCAAATAATTTTTAGCCCAATGGGCGGGCGTAAATTTGATCCTGCCGTCCTGCACGGCCTTGATGGCCGGTTCGGCCAGGGGCTGCATCTTGACAAACCATTGCCTTGACAGATAGGGCTCCACCACCGTATGACAGCGGTAACAATGGCCCACCGCATGTTCATGTTCATCGACTTTGACCAGCAAGCCCTGAGCTTCCAAATCAGCCACCACTTTTTTCCGGCATTCAAAGCGGTCCATGCCCTGATAAGGCCCGGCGGCTTCGCTCATGGTACCATCGGGATTCATCACATTGATGCGCTCCAAATTATGGCGCTGACCCACCAAAAAGTCATTGGGATCATGGGCAGGCGTGATTTTAACCGCGCCGGAGCCAAAGGATTTATCCACATAATCATCGGCGATAATGGGAATAGCGCGGTTCATGAGCGGCAGGATGACCTTTTTACCAATCAGAGGCTGATAGCGCTCATCGTCGGGATGGACCGCCACGGCTGTATCGCCCAGCATGGTTTCAGGCCTGGTGGTGGCCACGATGATCTCGCCGCTACCGTCTTCCAGGGGATAGCGGATATGCCAGAAATGACCCTGCACATCTTGGTGTTCACTTTCAATATCAGAAAGCGCGGTCTGACAGCGGGGGCACCAATTGATAATATAATCGCCGCGGTAAATCAGGCCTTCCTGATAAAGGCGGACAAACACTTCCTTGACGGCCTCACTAAGGCCTTCATCCATGGTAAACCGCTCCCGCGTCCAGTCGCAGGAGGCGCCCAGGCGGCGCAATTGCTTCATAATGGTGCCGCCGTACTGCTCTTTCCAGGACCAGACTCTTTCGATAAAAGCTTCCCGGCCCAGATCATGACGGCTCTTGCCCTCTTTTTTCAATTTCCGTTCCACCACATTTTGCGTGGCAATACCGGCATGGTCACACCCCGGCACCCACAGCACGTCAAAGCCCTGCATACGTTTTTGACGCGATAGAATATCCTGCAAAGTGTTATTCAGGGCATGGCCGATATGCAGCGAGCCGGTCACATTGGGCGGTGGAATGACAATGGAAAAACGGGGTTTGTCGGATTCCGGATGGGCCGTAAAATAACCGGACTGCTCCCAATGCTCATACCACTTCCCCTCAATTTCCTGAGGATCGTATTTGGTGGACAGGGTGTTCCTGTCTTTCGAACTAAGGTTTTCTGTAGCCATAACTTCCCTTTCACATGAATCTAAATAGGTTAAATAGGCTAAATAATATGCGACATATATACCACGGCAGGCCTTTCGCTGCAATGAGGAATTGAAGGGTCGGACTTCACAATGGACCGTCAAGCCCGGTGGAAAGCTTGCGCAGGGGGTCCGTGCCCCATACCTCTTCCTTATAACCTCATCATAACCTCATCTCCCGATTATCATTACCGGCATCACCTTGAGCGTGGTCATTTGCTGTGTTATATTTATAGCAACACCTATGGCGGATCATGAAGAGCCCGCAAGCATTTTAATTGGTTCTTGTTGCGGAAAAGCCATTTGAGCTCCCATGGCTTGCAGGGGTTAAAGCCTTACCCGCCGGCGGCATGGAAGCAAACCGCCGACCGCCTAAGGGTAAG
>CAYVTN010000364.1:0-3159 GCA_964454395.1 uncultured bacterium
GAACTTCGTTATTATACCATATCATCAAACGAAAAAGTCCGACAGGCTCCTAGGGTTGAGCCTGCTGACAATGATGCTGGCCGCTCGGGCCGCGCCTTCAATAATGAGATTTTTTGGTTTTAAAAATCTTAAGCTCACCGCGTTGACCAGTACGGCCTTGGTTATAACGGTGATAAAAGTTGTGCTACGGCCATGGAAGGCAGGAAAGCAAAAAGTAAGGCGGGTACCAGTCTTACGGAGCAGGCCTAGCTGCTTATCTTCTGCATAACCGTCCCAAAATCAGAAATTCTATGGAAGAAACACACTTTTGCTTGCACGGGTTCATGAATTCAACTGAAGTTAAGTCCTTTGATACGGTAATTTTTCCATGCCTGCCTTATAACTTTGACAAGCATTACATTGGGGAGAACGACCATGATCAACCACAACCGTCCATCATTCAGGCAACTGATTAATTGGAAGCTTTTTTTTGTGCTATGGGGTGCAGCCCTAGTCAGTGTGGCAGCGCTCTTTCCTTATTTATTAGCCTTGCAAAAGGATGCTTTGGCCCATATTCCCTTACCTTTACCCCTGTTGCTGGTCCTAACCCTAGCTCAAAACGGCATTATCTTTGCTCTGGTTATCTTTGGGGGCTTATGGTTCGCCAAACAAGTAGGGTTGGGCCTGCCCTTGCTGGAACAGGTCCTGCAAAAGCAGATGCCCAGCCGTTCTTGGTGGGCAAGGTTGCTTGTAAGTTTGGTCCTGGGGCTGGCCACGGGCGTGGTGATTGCTATTCTCGATCGCTGGTTTCATCATTTGGGGGTCTCTCTGTCCTTGGGCCGAGAATCCCATCTTGTCTGGCAAGGCCTGTTGGCGTCCTTTTACGGGGGCATTGGTGAAGAGTTATTAATGCGCCTGGGGCTGATGTCTTGCTTTATCTGGTTGTTTGTGAAGGTGTTCCACCCGCGCGATAACCGGGCTGTTATTTGGTTGTCCATTTTCATCACAGCATTGTTATTTGGCCTGGGACACTTACCGGTTACAGCGTCCCTTTTGACGTTGACTCCACTAGTTATCATTAGAGCTCTGGTGCTCAACGGCCTGGGAGGATTGGTTTTTGGGTGGTTGTTCTGGAAACAGGGGCTGGAAGCTGCCATGGTGGCCCATTTTTCTGCGGATATTATTTTACATGTCTTTGCACCCTTGCTGGGATAGTGATCTTGATGGCGGACCAACATCCGGCTATAAAGAAAAAAGGTATTGTATTAATTTTTGGACAGGCAGATAATTACGCCGTGGGCCATTCAGCACAGGGTCCCGGTTACTTTGGGAGGTGAATGAAATGACAATTACCAAAGAAGAGTTAATTGCAGGGTTAAACAAGGATCTGGAATGGGAGTATGCCGCAGCCGTTCAGTATGTGCAGCATGCGGCCGTGATTACCGGTCCTCAGTATGAAGGTATCCAGAAAGAACTGATTATTCATTCCCAGGAAGAAATGGCCCATGCGGTTATGGTCTCGGAACAAATTGATTTTTTGGGCGGGGTCCCCACGGTGGATGTGGAAGCCCGGGAAGTTTCGGCTCAGGGCAAAACCATGTTGGAGCAGGATTTAAAAGGCGAAGAAAATGCCATTACCCGTTACAAAACCCGTATTGCCCAGGCGGAGGCCTTGCAGGAATATGGGTTGCGCCGGGTTTTGGAGGATATTCTTTTGCAGGAAGAAGAACATAAGCGCGACCTGCTGACGGCTTTAGAAAAGTAGTTCTGCCAGTCCGCCTGCCGATAGCCATGGCCAGCGATCCTTGAACGTCTGGCCGGCTCTGGCCATGACCGGGAAATCCTCTTTCCCGCATTGACAACCCCTGAAAAAACTGTAAAATTCTTGTTTATTTAAAAAATCCAACCATAGAGGTGCCTGCAATGGATCTTTTTGATAAGGCTTATGAGTTCAATCGCCCGGAAGAGGTGATGGCCATGGGCCTTTATCCCTATTTCCGAATGAACGAAACTGCGGTGGATACCACTACTATCATGAATGGCCGCAAAACCGTGATGATCGGATCCAACAACTACCTGGGCTTGACCGCCCATCCTGAAGTCAAGGAAGCAGCCATCAAAGCCGTGGAAAAATACGGCACGGGCTGCACGGGATCACGGTTCCTGAACGGCACCATTGATTTGCACGTGGAATTGGAAGAAAAGCTGGCCAAGTTCATGAAAAAGGAAGCAGCCCTGGTCTATACTACGGGTTTTACCACCAATCAGGGCGTGATCTCCACTCTGGTTCAGCGCGGTGATGTGGTTATCTCGGACCGCACCAACCATGCCTCCATCCTGGATGGCTGCCGTCTTTCCTACGGTAAATTGATTAAATTCCGCCACAATGACATGGAGGATTTGGAACGCATTCTGAAAAGCCTGGAAGACAAGGATGTGGGCAAGCTGATCGTGGTGGACGGCGTGTTTTCCATGGAAGGCGATCTGGCGGATCTGCACCACATCGTGCCCCTGGCTAAAAAATACGGTGCCCGCCTGATGGTGGATGAAGCCCATGGCCTGGGCGTGCTGGGCAAGCGCGGCCGCGGCACCTGCGAGGAACTGGGGGTGCTGGACCAGGTGGATTTGGTCATGGCTACCTTTTCCAAATCCTTTGCCAGCCTGGGCGGATTCGTGGCCGGGGAAAAGAAAGTCATCAGTTATCTTAAGCACAACTCGCGGGCCTTTATTTTCCAGGCCGCGCCGCCGCCGTCAGCCGTGGCCGCGGCCCTGAAGGCTTTGGAAATTTTGCAGCGTGAGCCGGAACGGCTGACCAAATTAAAAGAGAATGTGGCCTATATGCTTAAGGAAATCAAGGCCGCGGGCTTCAGAACCTGGCCTACCCAGTCGGCCATCGTTCCCATTATCATTGGCGATGACCTCAAGACTTTCCAATTTTCCAAGATGCTCGAAATGGAAGGCGTTTATGTCAATCCGGTTGTCTCGCCGGCCGTGCCGCCGGGATTGGCCGCGCTGCGCACCTCCTACACCGCCAAACACTCCAGAGAGGAATTGGACTTTGCCCTGGAAAAATTGAAGAAAGTCGGCCAGACGCTGGGCATCATCGGACCCAATGCCCCGGGCGCCCCGGTGGAGGTGATGACTGTTTCCGGCCGGGATAAGGAAAAGACCAAGCGGTTG
>CAYVTN010000365.1:0-3156 GCA_964454395.1 uncultured bacterium
GCCCATCATTAGGCGGCATTGAGAAAAAACGCTTCAGCGAGCGTTTTTTCTCTTTGGAGCGGTTTGCTCTGCAAACCGCTGACCGCCTAAAGTTGGGTACAATACCCTATTCGCAACATGAACTATCTATTTTCAGGTCATTTTCATTGCCGGATAATCTTAAGCCCGCGAATGCCAACCCACCCTTTGCATTCGCCCTGGCCTGATACGGCCAGCCCCAGGGTCCTGACCTGCTTTACGCCGTCATTCCGGTCGCCGCCCCAGAGATAGTTCAGCTCCGCTTTTTCCAGGGTGACCTTGGTCCATTTTGGCAGAGCCGTATAATTGGGCAATGTCTTTCCAAACACAGCCCCGGAAGGCGTGGTCAATTTAAATTCCAGGGCAGCCTGATCGCCTCCGCCGCGCACTTCAAAAGTCACCGCAAAGTCATCCGGCAACTCCACTGCAAAGGCTTTTTCTCCGGCCACCCAATGGCCCGTTGGGGTGAGGTGGTAATCAAGTTTCAATGCCGGCGCGGGCCCTTCTTGAAAAGGCGCCAAAGCCACAAAGGCATCGGCATCCTTATAAGTTTGCCATCCAGGCAAACGTGCCAGCCCGGCCACATCGCCATTCTTCTTCCAGCTCAATCTCCGGGCATCTTCAACGGCCTGCACGGCTTTTTGGTAAGTGTCTTTATCCAGCTTGACCAGTTTGATGTTAGCGACGGACAACACCCCTTTAAGGGCTGTCAAAGGCCTATCGGTGAATTCAGCGGGAGCTCTCTCCAAACCGATCTCCATGGTCTTGAGATCCGAGGGCTCCACCAAAATCCCGCGCAATAATTCAAAGGGAAAAACCACCTCCTGCCAGCCGGCATTCAGTCCGGAAATAAATCCCACTTCCCGGCTGCCATAACCGTCGGTGAAACGCAACCGCAACTCCAGGGGATGGCCGTCGGACGTCACGGCGCTGCAACCGAAGGCCACGGCATTATAACCACGGGCATCAAGGTGGTTGAGATTCTCTTTTAAGACCAGGTTGGCCTTTTCCCGGCCGGTCAGATCATAAGTCACTTGCCAGACCTTGCCTCTGCCCGCCTCGAAGCGCCTTTGCTCCTTGGCGGCTCCCTTGGGCGCTTGTTCGAGTTCCAGGGCGCGTTCCCGGCCCAACTGATTGAGATGATTCTGTTTAAAGTTGTCGATTTCCAGCATTTTTCCTGCAGGCACCGGCCGGGGAGGCGGCAGCGGACTCCGGTCGCGTTGGGCATAAAGCTCCAACAGATGGCCGCCGACGGGCTCTTCCTTTCCTATAAGACGCAGGCCTTTTTTGACCACCGGATCGCGCATGAATAACCGGTGAATGCAACCTGGTTTTAAAAAATCGGCCAGCGCGATGAAGAGCATGGCTTGATCCAGGGAGGTGTAGTAATGATCGGACACTTCTTTGGTGGTCAGATTGATCGAATCCCAAAAACCAAAAGCATGGGATTGCCTGTCCTTCACATAGGGTTTCCGGCAACCCAAGGCTTGCAAGGCCCTTAAATTGGCGATCACTTTTCGAGGGTAGTAACTGATCATCAGGGCCGACGCGTGCGGCGTCACCACGGCCTGGGACAACAAGCCATTAACCGTATACCCGTCTCCCGGGCGGTGGCAAGCCGACCAGCCCCAAACCGGATAACCTTTTTCCCCGGCAAACAACATCTGGGCATAGGCGAAATTGGCCGCCGACAGGCCCATGGGCGTTTCCCGTTCATTCAAAAAGAGCCCGCCCATGGCATGCATAAAAAGACCGGCGAACTCCCAGGCCGGCCGGTAAAAGACCAGCCCGTACTGAGTGGCCTGGTTTCTTTCCATTTGACGATAAACTTGTACCGGCATTCCTCCGGTGGCAACGCCCAGAAAGGCCGCCAGGCGCACGTCGGAGGCCAGCCAGCCGTTTCCCCAGAAATAGGTTTTACCGTTGCTGACATCAAATCCCTGATGAAATTGTCCTTCCGATTGGTCCCACAGCCACGACCAATCCACTTGATTAAACAATTTGGTGGCCAGTTTTATGTCCGGAAAGGCCTGCCGGATGATCAGCAAAGCAGCCGGCAACTTGTTGAAGTCCGATACGGCATTGGTGCCGGCCGTGTTCTTCGTGATGCCGTTCACATTGAGATGATTGACAAAAAAGCCTCTAAAATTTCCGCTTTGATCCAGGGTGGTGAGAATTTTATTGATTCTGCTTTTAGCTTCATCGGAGGTGATCAAGCCCAACCGGTCGGCGGCAACCGTGCTGACCAGGTAGAGCGCCACATTGGTGGTGTTGGTTGTGTCCGGAAAAAAATTGGAGTCATAAGGAAGACCGGTCTTATCGTTTCGAAACCAATCAATGCAAGCCCAGGTATCCCGCGCCAATTGTTGAACATATGCCAAGTCAGACGTGCTGACCGCATCTTTCGGATCGGTGGTCCATGCCATTGACGGCCACAAACAACCGGCGATTAACAATAGCCGCAGAAGCATGAGAGCAACCGGATTAAACCGGTGATGAGCACCTGTTTTATTGGTCAAGATCAGATCCTTCACGGGAAAGGATGGTGTGTTCCTATCCTTTGATGCCCGAGTGGGCAATGCCCTCGATGAAATAACGCTGCAACGAAAAAAACACGATCAACACCGGAAGCGTCACCACCATGGCGCCGGCCATAAGCAGAGCCCATTCGGTATTATGTTCGCCGTTGAGCATGGCCAGGGCCACCGGTAACGTGTACATCTTTTCGCTGGTCATCACGATCAAGGGCCAAAGAAAATCATTCCATGCTCCCATAAATGCGAAGATGGCGATGGTGGCCAATACCGGCCGCAGCAACGGCAGTATAATAAGCCGGTAAATTAAGAATTCATTACAGCCATCAATTCGCGCGGCATCAATAAGATCATTGGGCACGCTCAGCATAAATTGCCTGACTAAAAAAATGCCAAAAATGGAAGCGCTTCCCGGCAAAATGAGTCCCAAGTAACTATTAAGCAGTCCCAGGTTTCTAAGCACCATAAAGGAAGGGATCATGGTCACCTGACTGGGGATCATGATTGTGGCCAAAAAGAGCAGAAAAATTTTATCCCTGCCAATAAATTTTATTTTGGCAAAAGCATAGCCGGCCAAAGAACAGACAAACACATTAATCAAGGT
>CAYVTN010000366.1:0-3152 GCA_964454395.1 uncultured bacterium
TATCGGGACCATCTACCGGCCGAGCAGCAGCGCTTCCAATCCCTGCATCAACGCTATCAGGCTGTGGCCGTACATCTTAAAAGTCCCCAACCTTCACCTTGAGGACGCTTGTCTCTTATTTGATCAACGTATAGGTAATGCCCAGTCCTAAAATTTCTTTGATCTGACGTTTGGTGGAAATATCGTGGTCATAAAGCACATCCACACTTAAATTGACATTTAAAAAACTGTTGAGCTGGGCCACCCACTGGTTTTCCCAGTTGACATCGGTGCGGTCAATGGCATCAAGGGCTGAAAACAAAGTCAGCCTGGAGGACAACTGGGTATGTCCGTTGATCTGCCAGGCCAGGGTGGTCACTGACTCCAAGCCAAGATCATTTCTTACCTTCTCTACTGCCGTGGTGGAGGGCTTGTCGCTGTACCGGGCGGCAAAGCGGTCGGCAAAGGTTTGCTTGGCCGCAAAACCCAGGCGCGTGGAAAACACTTTTTTTATTTCATAGCCGAGGCCGATGCTTTCCGTAAGATAACCGGGATCCATAAATGCCGAAACCGCCTTGGCCGGGATTTGGCTGTAATCATAACCCTCGCTGAACTGAGTCTGCCACTTGATCGCTGCAAAAGGATTAAGCCAGGGATAAAAATGGTAAGCCCCCAATTCTTCCAGCATAATTTCATCGCCGTTTTTTTTGGCGGCATCATTGTTCACCTGGGTCTGGCCATAAATCAAACGGGTACGCTGTTTCCAACTCCAAACGCCTTCGTCGTAATCCAAATGACCCCGAACCAGGCCCTGCCAGGTCAGGGCATTGTCACCGCCGCTGACCCAGTTGTCAAATTCACTTTGAGCCAGGTTGACCTGAAAAACCAGTTCCTTGTCCCACGGCCCTGAATCCGCTGCTGGTGTGTCGGCCGGTTGCGCGGCAGACACACTTCCAAAAAAAGCCAATAAAAAAACGCCTGTTATGGCCGGACCGATTCTCATGACACTTTGCCTCCCCGGGATTGGCTATGTTCCCGCAAGCATGACGACTTAAGCATACTTTACAAAGCTCGAAGCGGTTTATCCAGGAAAAAATGAACGTCCGCCGATCCTCGACGGGGGGGTGAAGGGTCACGCCAACAGTCCGGCTAAATATAGTTGAAGCAACATCATTGATTTCAGGCGGGCGTTGCCCTTGCCCTATTCAGCTTTCCGGCACAAATGCTGGTAGACATAGGAAAATTCCTTCTGCCTGCGGGTGAAGAGTTTTTTTAATTTGGATACAATGAGGATCTCACGCAGCCATTGCTGCAAGCGGTAAGGTTTACGGGTTTGAATGGCACGCACCAGGTGGCCGGCCATTTTCTCAGCGCGGTTATATACTTTTTTCTCCTCCATAAATCCTTTTTTATCCCTGTGTTTGGAAATGCCCGTCAAGGCGCCCACATAAGCGCCACCGCACAGCCACACCGCCTGACCACATCGTTTGGCAATCGCCTTGGTCATGGCCGGATGGCCGGCCACGCAAATGCCTACCCCATATTTGCCCTTTAGGGATTGGGTATAATAGAGGAAGGCATGACTGCGGTCCATGACGACCTTGAGTTGGCCTGAGAGGTCAAAAGCATAATTGGGGGTGGCCAGCACCAGGGCGTCCGCCTCCAGGATGACGGGCAACAGGGGCAGATAATCATCCTGCACAGGGCAGGTGCCTTGATGCATGCATTGCTCGCAGGCCCGGCAGAAATCTACTTGATGATCACAGGTGCTGAGAAGTTTTGTTTGCGCCCCAAGTTGGGCACAACAGTCCAGAAAATAGGTTAAGAGCCGGTGGGTATTGCCATGCCGCCGTGGCGAAGCGGCCAGGCCAACAATTTTCATGATGGGTCCTCAACTTTAGCAAATTTGCCCCTATCGGTTGGATATTATTGAGAAAGGGACGCCATGGGCTGCTTTTTCGGGCCCAAAAATAGGGAACGGTCGCGACCGTTCCCTACAATATCACCCATCCCCTTAAACTCCTGCCGACCCCTCACCTTATCCCGATCTGAGGGTCAGGGATTGAGAAGATCAATTAGTCAAGTGCCATCTCATACAGACGATAAGTCTTGCTGCGCTTGCCACCATTTTTTTCGATGGTCTTAGAGACCACCTTATCTTCTTGCGGCACCCAGGACAGTTCCCCGCCGGTATAACCCAAGGCTTTGGCAGTCTTGAAAGACTCCACGTATAAAAGGGTTTCCAGGCCACGGCGGCGGTAGGCTTTGCGCACGCCCAGCATGGCAAAACGCACGCTGCTGATCTGCTTGGAATAGAATATGGATTTGAGCCAGTTGGTCACCCCGATCTTACCGTCCACCTTCTTGAGGACTTGGTTGTAATCGGGCAGAATAACGGAAAAGGCCACCGGCTTTTTATCCACCTCCACAAAATGCACCAGCTCCGGTTCAATGACCGGTTTTAATTTACTGATCAAGAAAGTCAGGTCATTATGACTCAGCGGAATGTATTGCTTGTCCTGGCTGTTGGCATCATTGAAAATGTCCATGATGTTGGCCATTTCCTTGCGGAACCGGCTGGCCCGCAGACGGCGTACCTTAACCCCTTCTTTTTCTTCAGTCCGTGCCGCTAGTTTTTCCATCCGGTCTGAAAGGGAATGGCGCGCATCAATCCAATAGGCATACAAGTCCTGTTTCTTTTCCAGACCGAACTTTTCAAAGAATTCGGCGTAATAAGGCGGATTGTAGGGCATCATAATGGCCGGCGCTTCTTCAAAACCTTCAACCAGGCATCCCATGCCGTCAAAGGAAGAAAAAGGCATGGGCCCGCGCATGATGGTCATGCCCTGTTCCTCCAGCCACGATCGTGCCGCCTGAAGTAAGGCTTGGGCGGCATTATAATCCTGGTCCACCTCAAAAAACCCAAAAAAGCCGGCTTTTTCCTTGAGGTGATCATTGGCTCGGTAATCAATGGCGGCCACAATACGGCCCACCACTTGTTCGCCCCGCTTGGCCACAAAAGCCCGGGCATCACCATGTCTAAAGAAGATATTTTCTTCTTTGTCAAAAATGCGCTCCACATCGGAGATGACCTGCGGCACCCATTGAGGGTGCTGCTTATAAATCGTCCAGGGCAGTTTGAGGAATGCTTTCTGCAACCGCTTGGTCTTTTC
>CAYVTN010000367.1:0-3149 GCA_964454395.1 uncultured bacterium
GACCCAGCCCGCGCCATGAACCTGGGGAATGGCATGATAGCCGCCCTCGGGGATTAGGTGGGCCATGTATTCTTCCGTTTGGCCGCCGGCAATCAGGGGACTGATGCTGGGATGGGTTTTTAATTCTTCCATGAGGTCCGGCAATTTCAGTTTATACCGGGCCACGTCCGACACCAGAACGCCCATGCCCAGAGAGATACTGGCCTTGTTGGCATACAAAAAGCCCAGGCCCACGGCGCCTTTGGAAAAGGTGCCGAACAGTTCGATGGCTACGCCCTGGCCATCGGCAACATTAAAGCGGTCCTGGATTTTTTCTTCTGGCAGGCTGATCACTTCCTTGACCGCAGTGGCCACGTCGGTGGGTTTAATTTCCCGGTGGATGCCCATGTCGCGCAGAAGGATGGAGTTAACCCCTTCGGCGATGACTACCACATCGGCTTTCAAATCACCGTCTTCAAGATTAGTATGCACGCCTGTCACCCGGCCGTTCTCCTGGAGCAGGGATTCCACCGTGGCTTCGGTGAGCAGCATCACGCCGGCGGCTTCGGCTTTTTCCGAGAGCCAGCGGTCAAATTTGGCGCGGAACACGGACCAGCAATTGGGCTTGTCGCCACTGAAGGCCGCGCTGCGCACCCCGCCGCCCACATGACCCTGTTCGCCGAGCATCCAATAACGCTGTTCCACGATCTGCCGTTCCACCGGCGCTTCCTTCCAAAACTCGGGCAGTATTTCTTCCAGGGGATGGCGGTAAAAAATACCGCCCATTACGTTTTTAGAGCCGGGAAAGGCCCCTCTTTCCAGTACCGCCACTTCCAAACCGGCCTGCGCCATTTTAATGGCCGCCGACAACCCGGACGGTCCGGCGCCCACCACAATGGCATCAAATTTTTCCTCCTCAGCCATATATCCTCCAATCATGATATGAATAAATAGGAAAAGCAGCCCATCTTACGGATAAGCAGAACGCTCGTCAAGTCACATTCCATACCAAGCAGTGTCAATCCATAACGACCGAGCAACGAGGAGTTTTATTCGATTTTTGATTATCGATTCTCGATAGTTCTGGAACTTGAGCAATTAAGTGCTCAAACGCCTAGGGTTTGGGACTCATGAAGCTGGACAAAATCAGGGGTTGGTCCGTGTGATTATGAATGGAATGAACTTCCTCCCGGTTGACCAAAATCACATCATCTTGATGCGCCAGCACCGATTCCACCCCCACGGAGATGACCGCCTCGCCTTCGAGTACAGTAATAAATTCATTGGCAAAGGGATGGGTGTGGTCGGTCATGGCCTGTCCGGGCAGGAAACTATATACAAACAACACGGCATTGTCCGAAGAAAGCACCACTTGGCGGTGAAAAAGGTCTTCCTCAAATTGGACATGTTTTTTCAAATCTTCTATCTTCATAAGTTCTCCTTTTGGCCGGGGGCTTTTGCATTTTTGGAGCGGAGCAGGAAGGCCATGGGCACCACCAGCAGATTAATGCCTCCCAGCAGCACGAACGTCAACCAAAGGGTTTTGATTAAAGGATAGCCCGCCAGGAATAAAATGCTGTAATAAAGCACCAAAAAAACCACATTGCCGATCAGCACCTGCACGGGTTCCAACCAGGGTGTGGACAACAGGCTCATGTTGAGCAGCCAGAAAATGACAAAGACCAGCAACCCCAGGATAAAGCCATAGAACAACAAATTATTCTTCCAGCCTTTGGCTTTGGTCTGCAGCAAAGCTTTTAAGCCCGCATGGGTGGGCGCAATGGCCAGCAACACCAAGTCCGTTTCGCCACTGCGGTAGCCCAGCAAATGATAGGGCGTGCCGTAATGATAATAGTCCAGAGGTTTGGAAGAAAGCGGGGGTTCGGGCAAAATAATTTCCACCGCGCCGGTGGTGTCGTTAAACAAGGAAGGTTGGATATAGGGCCGGTCAGTCCTGGTAAAAATGGCGGTGGTGGCATTATCCTGGCTGGCGGAGGTTATGGTACCGTTTAAATATAAGAGATTTTTGTAATTTAAATAAGCCGGGGTTTGAAGACCATGGATCTGTTGCGGACCGATGTTAACCAATTTAAGGGCATTTACATATAAACTGGGACTGCTTAATCGGCTCATGATATGAAGGGCAAGGATGATGAAAAGCAAGCCCGTTAAGGCCAGGCTGAGCCGCCCAATAAGGGGCAAAGGTTTGGGAGATTGATTGGTCATGTAAGCCGCCTTGTCAATTGATAGGAAACGCAATTAGAATTATTATATCGGCTAAAAATAGGGCCAGCAAGTTTTTTATGCATTTCAGTAAAAAAACAGGCAAAAATCAAAAATGTTCTTGTCACACCTGTTATCTCTGGTTATAATTTCTGCCTATCGTGCGGCCATAGCTCAATTGGATAGAGCGTCTGACTACGGATCAGAAGGCTAGGGGTTCGACTCCTCTTGGCCGCACCACTTTTTATCCGACCATTCATCGACGACGATCGACAGCCAGGACACATTGAGGTGTCCTGTTTTTTTATGACAGGATCAGGATCGGGTGTTGCCCAAAAGCTCAGCTCAGGATAAACATTTCATGCAGGCAGCTCTGCGGCTGGCTCAAAAAGCCGCCCGCCTGGGAGAAGTGCCGGTGGGCGCGGTCATTGTCCAACAGGGCAAGCTCATTGGGGCAGGCTATAATCTGGTGGAGCAGCGCCAGCAGGTTTTGGAGCATGCGGAATTACGCGCCATCAGACAGGCTGCCGGAAAAGCAGGCTCGTGGCGTCTGGAAGATTGTGATCTTTACGTCACCCTCGAGCCTTGCGCCATGTGCGCCGGGGCGATGACCTGGTCCCGCTTAAGGCGGGTGGTGATAGGAGCTCTTGATCCCAAGGCGGGGGCATATCAATCGGTGGTGCCTGTGCTTGGCCATCCCAAACTCAATCATCGGCCCCAAGTGGTCACGGGGGTCCTAGCCGAGGAAAGCGCGGTTTTGCTGAAGGATTTTTTTAAGGGTTTAAGAATAAAAAAGAAAGCAAAAACGGAAAATGCATAACGGAGAGGTGTCCGAGCACGGTTTAAGGAGCACGACTGGAAATCGTGTGGGCGTTAACCCGCCTCGAGGGTTCGAATCCCTCCCTCTCCGCCATTTCGCGAAGCGAAAAATAAGATGGGGAAGTCCT
>CAYVTN010000368.1:0-3146 GCA_964454395.1 uncultured bacterium
GTCCGATGCTTGAAAAAATGTGCGCGGATTACTATTAATACTTTTGCAGGGTACAGACATGCCTGTACCCTGCGATCATCTGGCGTATTGGTGTCCGGCACCAAAGCATTCCTAAGACCCATGAAAAAAGATGTTCCTTTTTTGATTTTCTGGTAAACTAGAACGCTATGAGTGAAAACGAAGAATGGCTGGAAGTAGTTAATGAGCAGGGCGAGGTGCAGCGTATGGCCACCAGGCAGGAATGCCACAGCGGTCCGGGCTTGATCCACCGCGTGGTCCACGTGCTGGTCTGGGACCAAGAGGGCCGTCTTTACCTGCAAAAGCGTGCCCAACACAAGGATATTCAGCCCGGTAAATGGGACACTTCCGTGGGCGGTCATCTCTGCCCTGGCGAGACCATCCAGGATGGCGCCCTGAGGGAACTGGAAGAAGAGCTGCATGTTCCAAAAACCGCCCTGACCCATCTCTACCAATACATGATGTTCGGTTCCCGGGAAACGGAATTGGTCAATACTTACAGCCTGGTCTGGGGAGGCCCTATTACCCCTGATGCGCATGAAATCGAAGAGGGCCGTTTCTGGACGCAGGCGGAGATCGAGGCCGGCCTGGGCCAGGGAATCTTTACCCCCAACTTTGAAGATGAATATGCCCGTTATTTGGAGTGGAAAGCCAAACATCCTTGAGCTTCGGCCCAAAGGTTTCTTATATCCCCAGGCAGGCATAAAACACCTTGGTTAAATCCTTATAGTTCATCTCGCGGCTGGGCAGGAGGATCGGTGCAGGAATTTATCGAAAAGGTCGGGAAAAGCATCAGCACCCTGGGGGACTATTTTATGTTTACCGGCCAGGCGTTGTGGTCATTGGTCAGGCGGCCGCCCCATGCGCGGGATGTCATTGAGCAGATGGATGCCCTGGGCGTGCAATCCATCGGCATTTTGGTGGCTACCGGCCTGTTTATTGGCATGGCCATTACCCTGCTTTTGGAAGCGGAGATGTCGACGTACGGCGCCCAGGTGTACATCGGCCGCATGCTGGCCGTGGCCACGGTACGCGAACTGGGACCGGTCATCACCGGCCTCATGCTTGCCGGCCGTCTGGGCGCGCGTATTGCTTCCGAACTGGGCTCCATGAAAGTGACCCAGCAAATCGATTCCATTGAAGGCCTGGGGCAGGACCCCATGCAAAAACTGGTGGCCCCCAGGGTGGTGGCCTTGTTTTTCATGGCCCCGGCCTGTACCATGGTGACCAACCTGATCGCCATGCTGGGGGGATTTCTGGTCTCCCATGTATCGCCGGGGATGTTCTGGTTTGAAGCCCGCAAGGCTTTTGTGATGCGCCATCTTTCAGGGGGCATGATCAAACCCTTCATCTTTGGCCTGATCATTGCCACCATCGCCAGCTACATCGGTCTGCACGCTTCCAAGGGCGTGCGCGGGGTGGGCGAGGCGTCGGCCAATGCCGTGGTGGTCAGCTCGGTGGTGATCTTTCTGGCCAATTACTTTATCGGCTTTGTGGTGCTGCGCATGTTTGGAGTTTAACCATGCTGGAATTAGATCATATCGATTACACCATTGGGGATAAACAAATTCTGAACCAGGTTTCCCTGCAGGTGCAGGGCCAGACCACGCTGGCCATCCTGGGCGCTTCCGGATCGGGCAAGAGCACGATCTTAAGGATCATTCTCGGGTTGGCCGCGCCGGATAGCGGCCGGGTGCTTATCCACGGACGCGACATCAGCCGCGTGCCTTATGACGAACTGGTGGACATTCGTAAAAGCTTTGGCATGGTATTTCAGGACGGCGCGCTCTTTGATTCCATGACCGTTGGCGAGAACGTGGGCTATTATTTCATGGAGCATGACAAGAAAACCCACGCCGAAGTGGAGACCAGAGTGCTGGCCATGCTGACCACTGTGGGCCTGCGTCACACCATTGACATGATGCCCGATGAGCTTTCAGGCGGCATGCGTCGCCGGGTGGCCATCGCGCGCGCGCTGATTTACAAACCTGAATTGATTCTTTATGATGAACCGACCACCGGTCTTGATCCGGTGTCCCGCGCCAACATCCTGACCCTGATCGAAAAGTTAAAGCAGGACCATCGCGTGGCCAGCATTATCGTGACCCACAACCTGGACGATGCCGCAAAAGTGGCCGATCATTTTCTGGTAATCCGCCAGGGCCGGGTGGCCTGGAGCGGTCCCAAAAAAGCCTTTATGCGGCAACACAGCACCATGATCGATCGATTTTTTCAGTAAAGCGCCGCCTCAATCCAACGGTTGGGCGTCAATATCGGCCACCATTTTTTTGCAGGGGCTCAAAATTTTGAGCCCCTGCAACCTTAAGGACGGTGACATGAAGAGCAGTCGCAATCACGCAGCCATGAAAGTACGAGTGGGAACGCTGTTTTCCGTGGCCCTGGGCATCGCCCTGCTGGCCATGATTTTTCCCACCAAGGGGGTCAATCCCTTTTCCAAAAAAATGGAGCTGGTGGCCTACTATCACAATGTCGCCGGCCTGCGGGCGTCCTCGCCGGTGTGGTTCTCGGGCATGGAAGTGGGGTCGGTCAAGAAGGTGGCCTTTGTCAAAGGCAGCACCCCACCCACCATCCGCGTGGTCATGGAAGTGGAAAAAAGGGTTCAAACCTACATTAAAACCGACGCCCAGGCGCAGATCAAGGGCATGGGGCTGTTGGGCGATATGTTTGTGGACATCACGCCGGGCAGCAGCAACGCCCCCATGGTGGCCAATGGCACGGTACTGGAAGGTGTGCCGGCCAAGGAATTGACCGGTGATCTGGACAGCATGATGGTTTCAGCCAAAAGCCTGCTGCATAACTTGGACGAGATCAGCGATGATATTGCCAACGGCCGGGGCAGTCTGGGACTGCTGGCCAAAGATCCGGGGTTGTATCGTGAACTGCACGACGTGCTGGGTCAGATGCGTACCTTTGCCCGCACCTTGAATGACAATGACGGCACGGCCCAAAAGCTGATGAAGGATCCCGAACTGTATGACGAATTGGTGGGCGCCGTCAAAGATATGCGGGTGGTGGTGGCGGATCTGAAAAACGCCGAGCAGACTTTGATCTCACCGGAGACCAAGCAGAAAATCGACGAGACCGTGAACACGGCCTCGCGGGTGGTC
>CAYVTN010000369.1:0-3145 GCA_964454395.1 uncultured bacterium
AGGAATTGGCATGGACGCCATTGGTGATATGGGTAATGGGAATTTCTTCTTCCGGCAAGGTAGGCCATAGATGCCCCCACATTTTGCGCGACACCACGCCGTGCAATTTGGCCACGCCATTGGCTTTGGTGGAGAGGTTAAGAGCCAGAATAGCCATGGAAAAAGCTTCGTGCATATCCTCCACATTGCCCCGGCCCAGACCGAGCAGGGTTTTATCATCAAGGCCCAATCCGGCCTGCAGGGGCGACAGGTAGGCTTTGAGCATCTCCGGTGCAAACAGGTCGATGCCCGCGGGCACGGGCGTATGGGTGGTAAAAATGGAACTGCCAGCCACCAGTTCCTTGGCTTCCGCAAAGGAGAGCTGGTCTTTTTTCATATGGTAACGAATCCGCTCCAGCCCCAAAAAGGCGCTGTGTCCTTCATTCATATGGGTCACGCACGGCAGAAAGCCCAAACGGTCCAGGGCCCGCACACCGCCCACGCCCAGCACCAGTTCCTGTTTGATGCGCATTTCCTTGTCACCGCCGTACAACTGACTGGTAATCCCCCGGTCCTCGGGACTGTTCTCAGGCAGATTGGTATCAAGCAAAAACAGCGGCACCCGGCCCACATGAACTTTCCAAATTTGCACGGCCAGCTCCCTGCCGGGCAGCTGCAGGTTAACTTTGACGGCTTGATTGTTTTCATCAGTGACCAAAATCAGGGGCATGTTGTAAAAATCATTTTCCACGTACCGTTCCTGCTGCATGCCGTCCTGGTTGAGGTACTGCCGGAAATAGCCCTGGCGATAAGCCAGTCCCACGCCCACCAAAGGGATGCCCAGATCACTGGCGGATTTTAAATGATCACCGGCCAGCACACCCAACCCGCCCGAATAAATCGGCAGGCCTTCATTGATGCCAAATTCAGCGGAAAAATAAGCCACTTGAAAATGCTTGTTTTCTTCCCAAATCGATTCAAACCACGTTTTCCGGTCCAGATAGTTTTGCAGTTCCTTGGCTACCATTTCCAGGTTGTACAAAAAGCCTTCATCACCGGTCAGGTTTTCCAATCGTTCCTGGGAAATGCGGCTGAGAAAAAGCACGGGGTTATGTTCGCATTGGGTCCAAAGCTCGGGCGCCATGTGGCGGAAAATATTAAAGCCCTGGGCATTCCAGCACCACCAATAATTGTAGGCCAAGGTTTTTAAAGCCGTTAATTTTTCCGGCAGGGTTGGGACTACATTGTAGGTTTTTAAAAATTTCATTGATCGTCTCCTTTAAGGGTGAAGTAAAAACAATGGTTCCGGATGCTTCCAGGGTCATGTCAACAGGGCCCAAGGCAGACGCCGGGCGCCGGCAAGGTTGCCATACAATATCATCTTATAGGCGGCTTCCTGGACTCCGGACTTAAGACCGGGCGTTCTGGTTCTTGTTGCATAAAGGCGATTATGGTTCAAAGACCTCAAGGATGTTGGTCCCAGGACGCATAAAAAAACGCATCTCTAGTGTAGCGTCTCACGCTGTTTGTACCTTATCAACTGATAGGACCTTTTTTCTTTTTCGGGCTCAAAACAGGGCCGCGAGACAGGCTGGGAGCAAATCCCCGTTGAACTGGTCCCGTGAAGGGTTGACAGCAGGGGTGATGCCCTGCGTGTTCCTCTGCCTGTGGCGGCCAGAAGAGGTCTATTGACCGATTCATAGCCCGAAAAAGAAAAATGGCCCTATCAGTTGAGTACCTTCATTTAAGAGACACTACTTTAGGCGGTTGAGCACTAATTGCTCAGCCTCCCCGCCTATACCGGGATGCCTGTACCCCAGGCTGCAAATCATCACGCGGTTAAACAACCTGGGCCAAACGGTTGGTCAATGCCACCAACTGTTCCAGTTTGGCCTTGGCCTGTCCATTGGACAGACAATGACGGGCCAGACCGACCCCTTCCGCCAAGGTTCCCGTTTTCCCGGCCACCCATAAGACCGCTCCGGCATTGAGAAGCACTGCATCGGTTTTGGGACCCTGCTCCCCGTCCAGAATGGCCTTAAGAATAACTGCATTCTCGGAGGCATTGCCGCCCTGCAGGTCCTTAAGTTCACAGGTCTGCAATCCCGCTTCTTCGGGCGTGATGGTAAAGGTGGCGACCGAACCGCCATCCGGTTCAATGCGGCTGGCTTTGGTGGGCCCCAGCAGGGATAATTCATCGAGCCCGCCTGCGCCGTGTACCACCAAGGCGCGCTTCACGCCCACCCGCCCCAGCACCGAAGCCAGCGGTTCGGTCAGGGCTTCGTCATAAACACCCAGGACATGGACATTGGCATTGCCCGGGTTGCACAAGGGCCCCAGAATATTAAAAATAGTGCGGACACCTATCTCGCGGCGCACGCCAATGGCATACTTCATGGCCGGATGGAAAGTGGGGGCAAATAAAAAGCCGATGCCGATTTCCTGAATGCAGGTCTGTACCTGCAAGGGGGTCAGTCCAATGGCCACCCCGCAAGCCTCAAGTACATCGGCGCAGCCCGATTTGGAAGACACGGAACGGTTGCCGTGCTTGGCCACGGTCAGGCCGCAGCCGGCCGCCACCAGGGCCACGGTCGTGGAGATATTGAAGGTATTGGTGCAGTCTCCGCCTGTACCGCAGGTATCCACAATGGTCTCCATGGCCTGGACGGCGTCATCCTGGCTGATTTCCACCAGCGTGCCTTTGACCTTGATGGTCGTTGCCGCGCTGCGCATGGCCAGGGCCGCGCCCGTAATCTCGTCAACGCTCTCGCCTTTCATGCGCAGGGCAGTAATGAAGGCCGCGATCTGGGCTTCCGTGGCCTTGCCGGACATGATGGTCTCCATGGCCTGATGGGTTTCATCCTGGGTCAGGTCCTGACGCCTGACCAGCTTTTCGATCACTTCGCGTAACACTAGCGTAATTCCTCCTTCAGCTCCTGGAGTACTTTGGCCACATGACCGGCCACTTTGACTTTGTCATAAATTTTCATAATCCGGCCCAAGGGGTTGATGACAAAGGTGGAGCGCACCACCCCCATGCCCACTTTGCCCATCATGTTTTTCTCCCGCCATACCCCGTACTGTTGCATGACTTTGGTGTCGTGGTCGGAAAGAAGGTTAAAAGGCAGGCCGTACTTGTCGATAAATTTAACATGGCTGGCCTCGG
>CAYVTN010000370.1:0-1449 GCA_964454395.1 uncultured bacterium
GTGATTGGCAGCGCATTGAATTTTGTATCAAGAGGATGTTATGGTCAAATTTCTAACATTGATAACACTGTTGATAGGGCTGGTGGTGGCTGGCATCAGCTACCAATTGCTGTCCTATCAGGATAATGGCGTGGCCTATATTATTGAAATCAAACGTCCGGTGGAAGATGTATTTAAAGCGGTCACCAGTCCGGAAATCCAGAAATCATGGGTAAGCGGATTGGTGCAAAGCCGGCCTGCAGAAGGCAGGTGGAAACAGGGCCTGCATATTGAACAGGTAATCCGGGTGGATAAGGAAGATGAAGAACGTCATGACACAGTGAAAGAACTTACGCCCAATGATTCGCTGGTTATGGCCACTACCGTGAAAGAGGGTTATGAAGCGCTAAGCACGTATACATTTTATCCCACCTCCGAAGGCACACGTGTGGAATTCGTGGAAGATTTGTTCTACCTCAACAGCGTAGGCAAAATTCTAGCCCCCTTTTTAGTCCGATCGGCGCAGCATAAGATTGAAAAGGACTTGCAGCAACTAAAGAAAGTCCTGGAACCTGGGGAGGGAAACCATGATTAAGCATATTGTCTTTTTCAAGCTGAAGGCCAACACGCCCGGCAAAACCAAAGCTGAAAACCTGAAGACCCTGATAGCCCGGCTGGAAATCCTGCCGGCGCAGATAGAGGTGATACAGGACTATGAAGTGGGCGCCAACCTTATTCAAAACGGCGACCGTTTTGACTTGGCGCTTTATTCCGTTTTTGAGGACCAAGCAGCCTTAAACCTGTACCGTGATCACCCGGCCCATCAGGACGTGGTACGGTTGATTAACGAGATTACCAGCGAACGGACGGCGGTCGACTATGAAACATGAAGGCCGAAGACGTTACAAGACAAGGTGTCTCCGGGCCAAGCGCCTTGGCCGGGAGCATGAAAAGAGCGCTGTCATGAAAAAGCCTGTTTCCCATCTGGTCCTGCTTGGATTATGCCTGCTCCTGGCATCCTGCCGGCTATTGCCGGTCAAAACCACTTTCAGAATCGGCGTACCCAACCGTCCCGAAGCCATGGCGCCTCTTGAATACAACCGGTTTTTGCCCAAGCAATATCGTGCGGATGTGATGAAGCTCAATGCGGCGGATGAGTTAAAGATCGCGCTGCTGGTGGAAGCCGTGGATCTGGCTGTCCTGCCGGTGAAAGTGGTGCTGGCGGAGCATGACAAAACCAATCAATTAATCATTCTGGCCAGCGTTGCCGTGCCGGCGGTGATTGACAACCACGAAAACGTTTTTTTAGCGCTGGTCTGTAAAAAAAATCTGCTGGAAAAATATCCGGCGGCCATCACAGCCTTGCTCCAAGCCCACCAGCAGGCATCGCAATACCTCAATGCCCATCATGCAGCCTGGCAGCAGGAAGCCGTGGATCAGGGGCTTAATCCTGAGAGCTGCCAACCCATT
>CAYVTN010000370.1:1459-3113 GCA_964454395.1 uncultured bacterium
ATTATCGACCATACGGAATTAACTTGGGCCGTGGACAACACTTTTAAAGTGGCGGTCAAAGAGAGAGGCGCAGCCATGGTCAAAGACCATGCTTTGCCGGCTGAGCCGGATTACACGACCTTATGGCCACCAGATACTAGTCATCAAAGGTGATTTTGTTTTCATCAGCTTCAAATCAACTTCATAAGCCCGGAAAAGCTGCCCCCGGCGTCCCTTTTACATAATATCCATACCGGTAGGGATAAATTGGCCCAAGGTGCGCTTTCGGCTTGGATACGCGAGAGACCTGAGTAGTTACCGACGTTGAGTCAATTAAGTCTCCAACCGCCAACATCGCAAACAACCCCATTGTTTTTTAGGGAGGCCAACGCGCTCTTTAGGGCAGCCTATTTTATTTTTTGAAAATCCATTAAAAATAAGGTATAACCATGGGATTGATTTTGCGCGAGGAGGGGACATGAACAAACAAATGCTGGCGGCCATTGTACTGGCAGCCCTGGCGGCGGTGCTGACTTATTATTATATTTCCGAGAAGGAAGCCGCCTTGAATGCCGGCATTACACCCATGCATGTCCTGATGTCCAAAAGTCCCATTGCGCGGGGCGCCCGCTTAACCGCCAATAAAGTCACGATCAACAAAATTCCCGGGGCCTATGTCATGCCCGGCGCCATTGCCGGCGCTACCCGTGCGGAAGTGGTGGCGCTATGGAAGACCTACAAGAATCAGTTTGCGCTGGTGGACATTGCCAAGGGAGAACAAATCCTGCCCAATAAACTTTCCACGTTGACACCCGGTTTGGCCAGCGCGGTCAGGGAGGGTGAGCGTATTTGCGCTTTCAGCCTGCCTCAGGCCGCGGCGGTGGGCGGTCAGCTTCAACCCGGCAACAAAGTGGATGTATTGGGCACCTTTAACCATGAATACCGCAACCAAAAAAGAACCACCACCGCGCTCCTGGTTCAGAATGTGATGGTGGTCTCGGTGGGTGCACAGAGCATTACCAATGCCGTGGACAGGGGACAGACGCAAGCACAGTCTCCGCACGTGGAAGACGTCGTGCTCGGCCTGGCCCTCACCCCGGAGGATGCCTTGCGTCTTACGTTGGCCGAACAGGAAGGCACCCTCAAGCTGGCTCTGCGCGCCACCAATGATGAAGCCAACCTCAATCTGGGCGATCAAAACCTGGGCACGCTGCTGGGACCGTTGATGCGTGTGCCCAAGGAAGAAATAAAACCTGAAAAAAGACCGGTGCAGATCATACGGGGAATTCAGTAATGCAAATAATTAATATCTCAACTTCAGCAAATTTCCTTTTTTGGGCCCTCAAATCGGGATAAGGTGGTTGTGTTCCGACGGGTAAGCTTTTCAAAGTGGCCCACCCTTGATTTCAAGGCTTTTGTGGCGGGAGTCCAAGGAGATGAGCCCAGGTTTATCCCGCGCATGCTGGGATTTATTGCCCTAACCTGCTTTTTGGCCCGAAAAAGCAAATTTGCCAAAGTCGAGTAATATATGGTGGTTTGAGCAGGAGGATTCATGAAATTAAGCAGGATAGGATTGGTTTTGGGACTGATGGTCTGGGGCCTCTATGCCCTGGCTCCGGCCGGCGCGGACATTGAATTAACCGCCGGCAGTGCCAAGGTGGTTAAAAAAATCGAG
>CAYVTN010000371.1:0-2543 GCA_964454395.1 uncultured bacterium
CCCGCCGCAGCGCCGCGGCCGACGTTAGGCCATAACTGATTTTAAGGTCGCGCAAGGCCCGGCTTTGCGAAAATCCCTCCAGCGGCTGTGGTGGCCCCGACGCTTGGGCTGGAAAAACCAGGGTGAAGAGCATGAAGCCCGCTGCCAAAAGGACCCTGCGCACCAGGGGTAATTGATCCAGAAGAAAACGGCGTTTAAGAATTGGAGTATTAGGAGGATGACTGATCAGGGAACGGTGGCCCTTATCTGTAGATCTATGACTTATCACAGCGTCGTTTTCACCGGCGAACAATTCATCTCGCTGACGCCGGGCTTCCGGCGACTGCAGCCGTTTGCTGCCCAGGCCGGCAAGCAAATGCTCCTTTTGCTGCAGCCATTTCTGAATCTCATAAAATAGACTACCGGCTTTCAAGCGGTTAACCGTTTGTTTGTAGACAAGGCTGTTAAGATCAATGCCTTGCTTCCGGGCTTGCTTATCCCTGTCTGCATCCGAAAGCCCGCTAAACTCATAGGCTAGAGGCATTAAACGCCGGGCATTGTCCAATTCTCTTCTGATTTCACCAAGGTTGTGTCCCTGCTGAATCAACCTGAGAAGCACCCAAAAGGCCAGTCCTACCGCTGCTCCTCCCAGCACTGCCGGGACGATGATGGAGAGGCTCCAGTTGGAAGCCTGGATAATGGGGTGCATCATCAAGCCTGCCGTCAAAACACCGGCCAAAGTCATGGCCAAGTGGTAAGGATACTGCCGCAGCCGGCGTCCCAAGCTGCGGCCCGGAGAATTCATTTCCGCCCGCAGGAACGCCGGTGTGCTTATCCAAGGATAATCCGTGTTTTCCAGGCCGTAATATAGGTTGAGAAACGCCGTGCCATCATTAAAATCTCCTTTTTGGCGTTGCAACAGGGCTTCTTTAAGCAAGTCCTTCATTTGTTCGTAGCCACAGGTCTTATCCTGGCTTAATTCCAGCGCACGATCCATGAGCAAAATTAAATCCTGGCCTGCAATAGCCTTGTTTTCTTTCTGTTGCTTTGCAGTCTGAATGGCCAGGGCCGCGGCGGCATGGGCCAAGGCCAAAGCATAGGAGGCGGCTGCCTCGGACCAGGTGTCCTCCAGGTGAAGACGGGCACCCAAAGCTTTGCCGGCAAAAGGCGTTAAGGCCAGATGGTCCATGACGGCCCGCGCGGAATCCAAGCCCCTGTTTTTAATAGATTCAGCGCTTTCCTGCAAATAAGCAATGAGCGCTTTTTTAATGTTTTGCTTTTTCTTGGTCGTCAGGCCAAAGGCGCCCAGCCGGAAAGCTAAAAGCCGCGTCTCGGCGGTCTGGGCCATAGCGGCGTCCAGCGCCAATTCATAGGACAGTCTATCCTGCGGTTTTTCGCCGACCACGGTCAAGGAGGCCAACTGGTCGTCTTCTTGAAACCGGCGTTGAGCCTGGAACGTATAATAGCGATAGAGTTCCTCCATCAGGGTTTGATTCTGAATGAGTTCCGGGTGAGGCAGCAGCAGGTCCTGATGGAGGCCTGACAAGGAGGTGGCGCACAGCCGAAGGGTTCGGTAGGGTTCTTCGATCAGGCTGTCCAAATTGGTATAGCCGGCCTTGCGCAAGGCCAGCTCCAGTCTCGCCTTGGCAGCCCATTGATCCATCCCGGGCATGGCCTCCATAAAAGGAAGCGGCAGACACCATCCTGCGGACAAAACGGCCGGTCCCAGGAGGTCAATACCTGTCAAAGCATGGCCTTGGGCCATGGCCAGCACCGCCAAGCCGGCAGCCAGACCCAGCATGGCAGGCAAGGCTAATTGGGACGAAGCTGTTCCTTTGGCCTCAGGCGGCTGACGCCACCATTGGGCCAACTTGGTTTTAAGGGCGTCCCATCCATGGCCGGCCAAATCGCGGTAGGGTTGCCGGCGGTTGAACGCCTCACGCAGTTGGTCGGTCCGGGCATAAAAGATAATCCCCTGGTGCCTCAGCATCACGGATTGCATGCCCCCCCGGTTGAGACGGTTGGCCAGAGGGCGTGGCATGACCACTGCCAGCACCGCGCCGCTTTTGGTTTTTAAAGCCGTGCGGAAAATACGCACCCCCTGCGGCTGCTCTTGCAGGCCTTGAGCTTTCAGGGCGTGCGCATCGAGCAGCACCACAGCGGCCCGGGGATGACCGGCCATATAGTCTTTTAAGCGCCTGCCGTCCTCATCTTGGGCTTGCGCGGCGAGCACCATCAATAACCGCGCTTGGGCCTGAAAAGCAGGGCGGTTCATATTGGTCCACAAGCGCAGCAGGGTTTGCCGGGAAGCCAGAAGTTTTTCCAAGGGGGTTTGCCGGCCTTGCAGCAACTCAAAATAAGGATTAAGCACATCATACCGGGTGAGCGCCGGCCTGATGGTGATACACCCCACGCCTTTTGCCTGCAACTGTTTTATGACTTCTGCGGTATGAAAGCCACCCAGCACCATCACCCCCAGGGATTGATGGTCCTCCTCCATCCGGCTGATGGCCGAGGCCACAAAAAGACGGGAACGTTGATCAGCCAGATGATAAAAACGTTCA
>CAYVTN010000371.1:2553-3111 GCA_964454395.1 uncultured bacterium
GTCGATGGGGCTGCCGGCCGGAACGGCGACGGTTTCAGCCTCGTCCAGGCGCTGATCCAGCGTTTTCCATTCGGGATCAATAGCCGACGCCAATCCTTGGGTCTTTAAAAAAGCCGTAATCTTGTCTACCTTGAATGCCTGGCGGTCGTCTAAAAACCGGTCCAATTCCTTGCGGGTAACTGAAATATTGCAAAGCTTTTCCATTACGTCCAGACGCTGCCACAGCTCGTCCAAGCGGCGTTGCGAATTGCCGGTATATAGCCGCTGCCGAACGATGTTTTCCAAAGCCCGTAACGTGTCAAATAAATCCTCGGGGTTCCCCAGAGAGGAAACCGCGCTCCTGTTGGGTTGCAAAATGGACGTCAGCGCGGGATAGGCCTTTAAGGTTACGCCCAGGCTGCGCGCCTTTTGTGCCAAACGGGCGGCATAAGCCGTCAGCTGCAGGTTACCCTGACGGTAGGCCATGACCAAGTGATCCAAACGCTGAAGGTTCTGGTTATAAATTCGTGGTTTTAACGCCCCCAACGCATCGCGCAAATCATACACTATCCCCTGGGT
>CAYVTN010000372.1:0-3097 GCA_964454395.1 uncultured bacterium
GGCGTCCTCGCGGTCGGCGCGAGTCGAGTCCCAATTTAAGCCCGAAAAAGAAAATTGACCCAAGGCGGGCTGCCAAATAAAAATCAGACGGTGGATTTTGGAGGGCACTAAGAGGCAGGGGTTTTGCCGTGGTAACAGCGCAACGAATTGGTTTCAAAGGCAATGGCGCAGATGGAACAGTAAATGCATTTGGTGGCCTGCTGGCCGGCAGCGAATTTTTTCACAATATTGGGCTCAATGATAAAGGGCCGGCAGAGGGGAACAGCATCCGCCGAATGGCCCGCGATGATCTGCCGGATATCCTCAAGGCGCTTGATGCCTCCGACGACAATGACGGGGATAGAAACACTGGCCTTGATTTGAGCGGCCGCGGAGACGTTGTAGTTTTCCAAAGGATATATGGGTTTGATTTTGGGGTAGACCAGGGGGTACAAAAGGGCTTTTAGCCAGCGGGGGGCCTGGCCCATCTTCATCACATAGTTGTAAACCGCATCTGCCGGCAGAACGGCATTGCGTATGCTGGAAAGGTTTTCCTCAAATGTACCCGACGAGATCTCCAAAGCTTTAACCCCGCTGGCCTCCAGCATTTGGGCGATCTGTATGGCTTCAGCCACACGCATGCCACCGGGCCGGTGATCAAAACCATTCAACTTGACCCAGATGGGGAAATCGCCGGCCAGGGATTGGGCGCGGGTGATAATTTCCTTCACTATCCGGAAACGGTTTTCCAAGGATCCGCCCCATTGGTCTTGGCGATGGTTGGAATAGGCTGATAAAAATTGGGAGAGCAAATAGCCATGGGCGCAATGCAATTGCAGGCCGTCAAATCCGGCCTGCTTGGCCCGGTGGATGGCCTGCACAAAATTGCCGATAATAGTTTCGATACCAGCTTCGCTTAAGGCAATGGGCTTTTCCCTGCTGTACTTGTCTCGGATCGATGAGGGGGCGACAGTTGGGAAACCGGTTTTTTTAGATTTGGTCTGGCGGCCGCAATGAGCCAGTTGCATGATGATCGGTGTATGATGGGCATGAACGGCCTCCACTAAAGTCCGGTAAGGTTCAATGGCCTGGTCATCATCGATCATATTCATATGCAAGCCCGATGATTTGCCGTCTTGCTGGATGCCGGCGTATCCGGTAATGATGGCGCCTGCCCCGCCTTTGGCCAGGTGGACATATTTTTGAATAAGGGCCTGGGTCGGCCAGCCGCGCTCATCAGCCAGGCCTTCATGGGTGGCGGAACGGATAATGCGGTTGTTTAATTGGATGCCGCCCAAGTCAACGGGATGGAATATCATATTGTCCATGGGAACCCTAGTTTACGTTATTGTTGAAGATAGTTTATTTTACAGGCGGAAATAATTGAAGTCAACTTTTCAGCGCTGCCAAAATCCACCATCAAATTCCGAACCGGTTTTTAGGCACAAAGGTATTTATGAAAAATAGGCTTACCTGAATATCAAATCACCTATGGGGACAAAGGAGGCCCAAGATGGGCTGTCAAATAAAAATCAGACGGTGGATTTAGGGCTGTAACCAACTACAGATGAAAAAACTTTTTTATTCTCCGCCAAGGCGTATAATCGGAAAGTGGAAAGGGTATTCTGTCATTGGAGGAAGGTTGAACATGGGAAACAAGATTGAAGGGAGGCACAAATTAACGGGCATCTTACTGCTGGTGATGGCGCTATTTATTACACCAAAAATTTGGGCTCTGGAAACCACGGTGCCCCCTATGTCCCACCATGCGGTTTCGGTGGAACTGGGCGGGGCAGGCATTGCGGGGAGCTTCTTTTATTCCTATCGCTTTGACTGGCGCTGGCTGGCTGTGAATGCCGGCTTAGGCATGGCCATGCCTCTGTCGGTTTCCTTTTATACCCTGGGCAATCAAGATCATAACTTGGAGCTGTTGGCGGGGCTGGCTTTCAGCAACAGCAGCTATAAGGAAAATCGGGCTATCCCGGAATTGGGAATGGGGTATTGTTACTGGCCCGATCACGGAGGATGGCATTTCCGCGCTACCCTTTATGCGCTGGGCATCCAAAAAGGGCTGCTCGCGCCTGCCGATGGACCCCTGGTCTGGGGCGGCGTCAGCCTGGGATACGCTTTTTGACCTTTTTAAAATAAAACCTGGGTTGAGAAAAAGGCTGAGCAAGGCAGATGATCCCGGGAACTGCCAAGGGGACGGCAATGTCAGAAATTCATGAAAGTTAATTGGAAAAATAATGACCCAATTTATGATCAAAGAAGGCATCCATGCAACCGGGACCCGAAAAACATTTGACTTATTTTAAATTGGTTGATTTTGTCAAAATGGGTAAATGCCCGTTGTGCTTGGCGGAACTGAGTTCACGCAATGCTTATTTTGAAGAAGTGGTGGACAACGTTAATGATCCCGGTGTGCGCTACACATTGATGGCGTCCAGAGGGTTTTGCACACGCCACAGCCGGCGATTTTTAAAAGCCGGTTTTGCCGTGGATCGTGCCCTTTTATATCAGGATCAATTGAAGCTGTTTTTGGAATTCATGGAAAAATCCTTTGATCAGGACCGGCCGGAAGCTGCGCCCCTATCCGCCTCATGGAGCACTTCCAAAAGCTGCCCGGCCTGCAGGATTGAAGAAGCCACGCAGGAGCGTTATCTGGAGGTATTGAAGGATTATTTGCTGGATGATGACTTTTACAGGATTTTAAAAAAAGGATCGGGATTTTGTATTCCCCATTTTTTAAACGTCGCCGGGCAAGTCCGGGGGGAAGCGGCCCGGCGGTTGGTGGCCTGCCAAAAGGAAAGCACGCAAGCCTTGCTGCATGAATTGGAAGAATTTTGCAGGAAACAGGATTACCGGTACGCCCGTGAATCTTTGGGAAAAGAAACCGATTCATGGCGTAGGGCCATTGAAACGGTGGCTGGATTTGTTACGGAAAAGGACCTTGTCGTTGATCAATCCGATCGTCAAAAAAACGTAAAACGTCTTAAACAAGGGGAGATAAAACGATTGCACGGCCCGGAGTTGAAGAAACGCCGAAAAAAGATGAAGCACACAACCTAGGAGCCTGTCGGACTTTTTCGTTTGATGATATGGTATAATAA
The DNA here is from genome assembly GCA_964454395.1 of uncultured bacterium. Classification (GTDB taxonomy): domain Bacteria; phylum Oederibacteriota; class JAAXVQ01; order JAAXVQ01; family JAUVAV01; genus CAVQBK01. The sequence continues at coordinate 3,090 of CAYVTN010000372.1, forward strand.
CGAAGTTC
>CAYVTN010000373.1:0-3089 GCA_964454395.1 uncultured bacterium
GATATTGTTCGCGATGGCCCCGGCCACAGTGGCAGGATTGCTTTTACCGGCAACTTTCAGTGTTAAGTTGGGCATAGTAGCATGTCTCCTTTGTGACGGATGAACACCGGCGCTGCCGGCAACAATCCTTGATCGAGCACTTGGGTTTCCTTATACTATACCAAATGAATCAGCCATTTTCAATTTTCCTGTTAAATAACTTATGGGCTCTTTGGTAAACTTCCCGGCGCGGCAAACCGCGCGCCCTGGCCACTTGGGCCACAGCCTGGTTAAGGGAGGCGCCTTCAGCCTGGCAACGCCGCAAATGCTCATCCATACTTTCGGTCACTTCGGGCTTGGAATTTAGGCTGCCTGTGACGATTAACGTAATTTCACCCATTACCCCTCCGGCAAAGCGTTCCCGCAGGGCGGCCAGAGTGCCGGCAACATATTCCTCATGGTGTTTGGTCAATTCCCGGCACAATACCGCTTGGCGCCGGCCCCAAACGTGCTCCATGTCAGCCAGGGTAGCCAGTAATTTATGGGGTGAAACATAAAAAACCAGCAGTTCAGGCCGGTCTTTCAGGACGTCAAAAAAACGTTGTCTTGGCCCGGATTTGGCGTCGGGAAAACCGAAAAAACTGAACGCTCCGGCGGGCAGACCAGAGCCCACCACGGCCGTCATCACGGCCGAGGGTCCGGGCAACACCTCCACTGCGATCCCTTCCTGCCGGGCTCGTGCAATCAGCTGCTGCCCGGGATCGGAAAGACCGGGCATGCCGGCATCACTGATCAGTGCAATCACCTGGCCTTGGTGCAGGCGCCGCAGCAGCTCTCCGGTTTTCCGATGCTCCACTTCCTTATAATAACTGATCAGGGGTTTACTGATCTGATAATGGGTAAGAAGCTTTCTGGAATGGCGTGTGTCCTCGGCGGCAATAACATCCGCTTCCTTCAGGCAGCGCAAGGCGCGCAGGGTGATATCTTCCAGATGGCCAATAGGCGTGGGGACAATCATCAGCCGGCCGGCAGCATAGGTGCTCATCCTAGGGATTTGGTTTGGACTTGGGTTTGACGGCCGCAAGTTTTTTTTGGGTATCGCCCAGCAGGGTTCTTAGCTTGGCCAGTTCTTCCGGCTGCAAATTGCCTTGGCTGATGATTTCCTTGATGACATTGAGCATAAAATTCAAATTGGCGGCCACCGGGGCATTAAGCTTGGGATCGGCGGCCACGGTCCTCATCTTCCCTAAAATATCCTTAAGCGCCTGGCCGTCATCAATGGTAAATTTACCCATCGCCCGATCAAGGTCCTGCTCTGTTTGCTGACACCCGGCCACCAGACTGAACCGCAATAGCCGGCCCTGGTTCATGCGGGCCATGACTACAATCACGACAATGACAGCCGCCAAAAACAGGACCACGCCCAATAACCAGGCCCAGGGGGCCGATGTTGCCTTGGGTCGGGGTGCCGGGACCTGGACTTTGTTTTGGCGTTCTCTTTTCAAACGTTGTTTTTTTCCCATCCTGCCATCTCCTAAGCCGGCGAAGCCGGAATAAAAACATAGGGTGTGTGGTAGGGAACAGTCGCGACTGTTCCCTACCAATTATCTTCGAAAAAACGTGAATATGGAAAATACAGAATCTAAACCGGCCGAGCCGGAATCCTGCAGGGACGGGTTTGAAACCCTCCCCTACTCTGCGCGTGCTGCCTGGCGTATGTAGGGGCACGGCGCGCCGTGCCCCTACGGTTTAAATTATCTATGCAAAAACGCAGAACTTATTGACACAGACTCTAACGTTCCTGGTAGGCCTTGCTCAGATCGGTAATGATCAATCCCTGTCGTTGCAACGCCGAAGCCCTGAGCTGTTGATAAAGCGCTTTGACTTTCTCTTCTTCGGTACCCAGGTTCATGAGATAAGCCAAAGACCATTTGGCATCCACCATTTGGTAAAGATAAAGATCAGCTTCTTTCCAGGTAAGGTTCAACGCCTCCCCGGCATGCTGTTTGGGCACGACCGTGGCTTTTTGGGCATAATCCAAAATCACCTTGGGCACATTGATGGCTTTGGCCAGCTCCAGGAGCTGGCTGTGGTAAAGGTCCCCGATGGGATTTAACACGCCGGCCATATCCCCATAGGGCACGGTCAGGCCCAGCATCCATTTGGTTTTGTTAATCCCACTGATCACAAGACCATGCTCGTGCTCCGCGGCCGTCACCAGGGCGGTCATGCGCTCCCGGCACAGCAGGCGATGGCGGACGGCCGAACTGGAGGTTTTCAAATTGTTCATATGGTTTTGCACCAGTTGGCGGCAATCATGCACCACCAGGCTGATCCCCAGATATTTGGCGATCAATTCGGCCCGGCTCTTCTCCACCACCGGCCGCTCGGCTTCGAGGAAATGAATCAGCCGTAAATGTTTCCGGCCCACTGCCTCCGCCGTCAATCCGGCGGTAACCGCTGAATCAAGCCCGCCGGACAAAGCCAGGTGAATGCTCTCCAGCCCGCTTTCTTCAAAAACGGTTTTAATGGCCTCCAGGATCTCATGCTTGGCCAGAGTGGTGTTAAGCCCGGGGAAACGGAGCGCTCTGGGCGAGGCGTTGTTGGACAACCGGTTAAGGCTGCGCGCCAACGCCTGTTCGTGGCTCTCTGCAGACGCGGGCTGTGCTTCCTCGGAAGCAGCCGCAGGCAAAGGCCGGCGATAGCCGGGCCTGGAACGCCGGCCTGAAGGTTTGGGCTTTTCATTGGCCTCCCTGGTTACTTCTTCCCCGGTAGCAGGCTCTGCCCTTTCTTGAAGAGTGCTTTCTGCAGACGCGACCTTTTTCCTGTTAGCACCTGATTTTCTTTTCCAACTTCTCTTCCGGCGGGGCCGACTGGGTTTGGTTATCGTTTGGTCCTGATCCGGCATGGCCGAAACTTCGTCCGGTTGGTTTTGTTCGCGGCCGTCGGGTAAGATAAAGGTCATTTGATGCTCCTTAGAGTCTGTATCAGCAAGATCTGACGTTTTTTACAAAGATAGTTTTCATTGCAGTATTGCTGGATAAAAATAAAGCATCTCAACTTTAGCAAATTTTCTTTTTCGGGCCCTCAGATCGGGATAAGGTGGTGGT
>CAYVTN010000374.1:0-3084 GCA_964454395.1 uncultured bacterium
TGAAAATGTGTCCGGACCTTCGCACCTTGTATCTGCTTAAGGAAGAATTTCGCACCATATTCGAGAAAATCCGATGCAGGGAAAAGGCAGCCCGATTTCTTGATGCATGGATTCTAAAAGCAAAACTAACAGGCAACAAATACTTGAGTTTTCGAAAAATAGTTCTTTGAAAATTTAGACTTTTGGCATTGTATGTGCTTTAGGTGGCTTCCGCCAATCGTGGTTCTGTGGGATCTTCGCTATATTTGCCTATTTGGATCAGCGTCTTATGCTTTTTTCGTGTCCTTTTCAGGCTCTTTCTTTCAACCTCAAACCACTTTTCCAGCATGGTCTCATCTTTTTGAACCCTGTCTACGAAGGCCTCAAGATTATCGTACTGTGCTTGACGGACTATCGAAGGAACCGTCAATGGTTCCTTTGGCAATTTTCCAGCAGTGCTTTGCTTGTAGTTCTCAAAATGGAGGAGGAAGTCAATCCAGGACACCAGGCATAACGCTAGTGTCACGCCTTGTTCACTCCTGATAGTGGCTCCCTCCATATCGGATAGCTGCTTAGCATTCCTGAAAAATTCCTCAATAACCCACCTATGGCTGTATGCAGAAATAATCTTGGTGGCTTCCCAGGTAAGTTCATTGGTAAGAAGATATTTGGTGGTTTTTTTGGCTGGATCAAAGCTTTCGACAATTCGGTGTTTCCCCGCAATAGAATTTAGCCGGGCAGTAATAACCTTTGTATGATAGAGAGTTTTTTCGTCCTTTCCATTCTCGTTGTCGGCGGCAAAACCGCATTTGGTAAACGTTAAGATGGCCTTGAAAACGTCCGGCAACCTTGTAAGATCGTACTGATTTTTTGCGACCTTGCCTTTAGGTGTGAGTTTAGGTTCCTTGCATGGAGTCCTTACTTTTAAAGTAGATTTTATTTCAATAACATAACTCATACCGAGACGTTTAAGGCCTTTGACAAAAGGACCACTTCCGAACCAGGAGTCCGCCAAAACGACACCCGGCGGAAAACCTTTGTCTATGGCCCATTGCAACATTTCGATAGCCAGTTCGTACTTGGGCTTGCAAACAGATTTTTTCCCATTCTGCCAAGGCATTTTTTCCGTATCTTGGTAATAGATTCGATGGGCAATGGGAAATTTAATGGTGCCCCCATCGTTATAATAAAGGACAACTACACAGATTGCTTTGAGGTTTGTCTTCAGCGCATGGTCGAACAAAACGAATACACCGTGAATCCACTTGCAGTAATTTGTGTGGTGTTTCATCGTGTCGTCTATACAGTAATAGCCGCCCTTTAGTTTATATAAGTGCATGATCTGCAATGCATAAAGGTTTTGCATCTCCATTGTGGAAAATTTTGCATGAGAGAAAAAATGAGATAATGTGCTGACGCACTTATCTCCAAGCCACATGCGATTTATCGCTGAGAGACTGAATTTTCCACCCAGAACCAAAGCTGTCGCGACCATCGTTAAATTGTAGAACTGAGCATTCGTCAAAGCTGGCTGAAGAAATGCCAGACCGGTAACAATAAATGGAAGACGCTCGGCACATGGAATTTTCATACATTCCCCCTGATGTTTTTGGAAAAGACAACAGTGTACCAAGCTATTTTTCCACAGCTTACTCATTATGTCCAGGACTATTTTTCGAAAACTCAAGGATATAGTGATGGCTGGCAACCAGACGGGCTTTACTGCCTCCCATGTGCGCCGGGACGACGCCGAAAATCCTATTGTCTACGTTTACGATGACGGGTGTACCGGTAGGTTCGAGGACTGATTCCCCATCAACCATTTCGTACTTTTCTTCCATGATATCCTGAACCGTCATGGATTCGCTCATGGCGGCCTGAAGGCCTTCCGGAACGATGTGGCCCCGCCGGAGGAGTTTCAGCGTGTAGATGCTCCCCGGTGAAAGCCATTTGCGGACGCCGTAGGCCATGGAAGATGTGATCAGAATGGGGAGGACCACATTAGCATCCTGGGTCATTTCCAGAATCATGACGACGCCAGTGATGATAGCGCCGGTGGAAGAGCCCACACATGCCGCCATTCCGGCAATGGCAAAGCCTATGGGGTAGACCTCTATGCCGGGACTATTTTCTGCCATTTGGCAGGCGAATGCGCCCATGGTGGCGCCCATGAAAAGAGATGGGGAAAAAACACCACCCGACCCACCTGAACCGAGTGTGAGGCAGGTGGCGACAAATTTCAGGAGAAAAAGCAACAACAAGAGTAAGGGGTTTGCCAGGACGTTTTTCAAAATATCCATGATGGTGGCATACCCCACGCCTTGAATGTAGTACTGGCCTGTGAACCGCATGAGAAGCCAGATCATGATGCCGACCACAAACATGGCTGACAGATGTCTGGTATAGGTGTTTCCCGGCATGGATTCAAAGCGATCCTCAGCCCAGTAAATGCCGTGAACGAAAAGGGCTGAGACCAGGCCCATGATAAGTCCGAACGGTATAAAAAGAAGCAGGTTCCATGGTGAAATCAGGTGCAAATCGAGTTGCGTGAGTTTGGAGAAATAGAAGGAGGGTTCAACCCCCAGAAGTGCGCGGCCGATATAGGTGGCGGTGACGGTGGCAAGTGTTACCGGCAAAATATTTCTGGCGTTGATGCTGACCAGAAGAAGTTCCAAGGCAAAGGTCACTCCGCCCAAAGGGGCGTTGAATGTGGCCGCGATTCCTCCGGCGGCACCCGCGGCAATCAGTGTTACGATCTGCCTGGGCGGAAGTTTAAAGGTCTGGCCCAGAGTTGAACCGAAGGATGCGCCGATTTGAATAATGGGCCCTTCACGTCCCACCGAACCACCGCTGCCGATACAGATGGCTGATGCCACCGCCTTGATAAGGCCGACTACTGGACGAATCTTGGAGTCATTGTAATAGATAGCGTCCATTACCTCGGGAACACCATGCCCCTTGGCTTCGGGGGCAAAAGTTTTCACCAGCCAGGCAACCAGCAGGGCGCCGATCACCGGGGCCAGAATGATCCAGACTCCCCAGGGGTTGTGAGGCGTATGCACATTGGCGTCATAAAAGAATTTGAATTTTCCCAGAAAAAGTATG
>CAYVTN010000375.1:0-3082 GCA_964454395.1 uncultured bacterium
GATTGGCCAGCATGTCCTTGGGCAGGTTCATTTCCCGGGCGATTTCCGCATTAAATTTTCCCGCCAAAATTTTCTCCACAATCATTTCTTCATGATCGGAAAGCTGGTAGGCCTGTTTGAAGGCTTGGATGGATGATTTGGTGGCCAGGGAGTCGGCCGGGCTGTTCAGCTTAAACAGCAGCGAAAGCCCGTTCCAGGCCAGGTAGATCAGGGGAAAACTGTAGGTGAACTCTTTCCAGGCCGGCCAGGAACCGGTGGTTTCGGCGTAAATTACCAGGCTGGCAAACACAAAGAAACCCACCATGGCCAGTTTTAAAAAAGTGGATGATGACTTAAGAATGGCTTCGCGATTCTGATAGAGCATACTCACGCTAAAGACCACGGCCACGGCCAGAGCCAGATAGGCAAGCCAAACCGGAAAAGCAGCCGGGGCCGTGGCCGGCCAAAACCAGAGCACCACGATCATCAACGAAGCAATGACCGCCAAATTGGAAAAAAAGTAGTGCCATTGACTGGCTGAAGGATGATAATAGAGGGTCAGCATCAGATTAGGCAGGGCCCAAACCAGCAGGGCAATACTGAGAATGACGGCCGCCAAAACCAGCCGGTTGACCACCACCAAATCAGGGTAGGTGTGCAGCATATAATGTGCCACAGTAGTGGTGATCAGCAGGGCGTTCAGGCCAATGAGAAAGAAAAGATAATGGTAACAAAGACTGCGTCCTGAATCGCGATAAGTCTTTAAAAAATAAAAAAAAGTCAGTCCGCTGGAGAGCAGTGCTGCGCCATAGAGCGCCAAGGTTAGGGTAATGGTCATGGCCTGCCTTCTGCTGGTTAAAATTTGAGTTGGTGCTCAACCCAGCACTTACTATAACAGGTTGGCACCGGGTAAGGGAATAAAATATTGCCAGGATTTATCGCGTAGCGATCCATAAAAAAAATTCTTCCCTTTCTCCGAGCCTCCTCAGGATCAAGGATTTTTATTACAGAAAACAGGCCCAGCCTTCTATAATAAGCAAGTCTGGCAAGCTGCATTAGACGAAGCTTGGGGAAGGCGTGTATGTTTTTGGACCGGATATTTTATCGGAAACGCGGCAGCGGGATTCAAAGGACTTTGTTATTATGACTCGATCGGACGATCTATACCGGAAAAAATTCAGCACTGTGCCACCTTTTACCTTCGATCAGGACACGGCCGGGGTGTTTGACGACATGGCCGGCCGTTCCATCCCCTTTTATCACGAGCTCCAGATTTTTGTGGCCGCGGTGGCGGCCCGCTATTATCAGGGCGGTACCCGCATTTACGACCTGGGCTGCGCTACAGGCACCACCGTGTTGGCCATAGACCAGGCCCTGGACCGGCCCTACACTTTGGTGGCGGTGGACAAGTCGTCCCATATGATCAGGCTGGCCCAACAAAAATGCCGCCATCTCACCTCCGTGCGATGGCTGACCCAGGGCATTGAAGACACACTCCTGGATCAGGCCTCGGTCATCAACGCTGCTTATGTCCTGCAGTTCGTGGAGCCTTCTGCACGGCCGGCCTTGCTGCAGCGCATGGCCGCTGCCCTGGAGCCCAAAGGTGTGCTGATCCTCTCGGAAAAGTCCTGCAGTGATCATCAGGAGCTCAATGCCCTCATGACCGATCACTATTACCGCTTTAAGGCCGGTCACGGCTACAGCCCCCTGGAGATCGAGCAAAAAGAACAAGCCCTCAAATCGGTCTTAACACCAAGCACGGTGACCCAATGGGAAAAGATGTTGCAGGCTGCCGGTTTTAAGGCCTGGCATTCGGTTTTTAAATTTATGAATTTTACGACCTGGGTGGTTTTCAAATGATCGAAACCTTTGCAAAGAATTCCTTGTTTATCCAGGAAGACCAACGGCAAAAACGGTGGGCCGTGCCCTATCATTATGAAGCGCTCAACAGCCGGGTGGAACAGCTGATCATTGCCCAAGCGCCGTGGATACGCGGGCAGATTGTCCTCGATCTGGGCTGCCACTTTGGCACCTTTGCCTATGCGGCCTGGTATCATGGCGCCCAGCGGGTGCTGGGGTTGGACAGCGAGGCCGGTCTGATTGAACAAGGCAATCGTTTGTTCGACCATTACCAGGTGCCGTCATCTGCCTATGCTTTTGTAGTTCAGGACGCGCTGGCAGCTTTGAAGATCATGGCGCCGGACAGCGTGGATACCGTGCTGTGCCTGGGTCTCTTTTACTACCTGCCTGATCCCTTGCGGGCTTTACAGCTCATGGCCAAGGTGGCCAGAAAAGCCATTATTCTCGATACCTTTACCGCGTACTATGCGGCCACAGTGGCCAAGGACAGGGAAGCGTTTTTGGCAGGCACCAACCCGGCCAGCTTTCAACTGCCCCTGGTTTACTATCCCCTGACTCGATCACAGAAAAAAGACTATTATTTGCCCCCGGCCACGCAAAATGCCAAGGGCGAGGATTTAAGCCAGCTGGCGTTGCCTACAATACCGGCTTTGGAACAGTTTTTCAGGATATTAAATCTGCGCAGCCACCGGCTCTCGTGGAAGGCCTACTGCCGGCCTCAGGTGCCCACCTGGCAGGCCTTTGGCGAAGCCAGCGTGAAGCGCACGTCCCATTGGGCTGATGTTTACGGCAACGGCATCCGCGTGGCCTACGTGCTGAGCAAGGCTTAGCCTGACCATCTCTTGCCCCTCACTCGGAGAAAAGGAATTAATGAACTTTGGTGCCATGGACTGCAAAACAACCGTTTTATCAGTTAGAGGATGAGATTATTTTATATATGGTGATCTTCTCTCGGACATGGTCGTATTCAGAGGGCAAATAAAAAGTATGCAATAACTCAAAATGATGTTGATCCCAGCCATTAGAAAACACTCTAAAGTTATCAATCATGGTTCGTTCATGATCACAAAGATATTGTATTCTTTTTTGTTTTATATATGACCAGAGTTGTTTTTTTGCCAACACCTCATACATATCCTTATTGACCACGCCGTCCAAATTGATAATTTGCCTATCGGACCAATAACCCAAAATGCCTGCATTAAATGCACCGACACGGCTGTCTTCGGGTAAATTTTGGGAT
>CAYVTN010000376.1:0-3071 GCA_964454395.1 uncultured bacterium
CACGAGGGTAAGATCACAACCCGCTTCCGCAACAGAAACGATCTACGAAAAAACGTAGATGTTGGAAATACAGCATCTAAACGGGTCCTTATCGCCGACCGGTAAAAAACTCATCACCGCGACGAGCGTTAAATGTCCAGCTCCTGATGGCCGTGATAAAGGTCGTCGCGGCGTTTCTGGACATCGGGGTTTTCCATATACTCGTCAAAAGAGCAGACCCGGTCGATAAATCCGCCGGGCAGGAATTCAACGATGCGGTTGGCCACGGTGTTGACGAATTGGTGGTCATGGGAAGCGAGCAACACCACTTCGGGAAATTTGATGACTGCGTCATTAAGTGCTGAAATGGACTCCAGGTCCAGGTGATTGGTGGGTTCATCCAGGACAAGCGCATTGCCTTCCATGAGCATCATGCGGGCCAGCATGCAGCGCGCCTTCTCTCCGCCGGAGAGGACACTGATATCTTTTTGAATTTCATCTCCGGAAAAAAGCATACGCCCCAGAAAACCTCGGATATAGTTGTCGTCATCACTTTTAGTGTACTGATGCAGCCAGTCAATCACACTGAGCTTGGCTGTAAAAAAAGTGCTGTTATCTTTGGGTCCATACGACCAGGTAATGGTCTGCCCCCATTTGAAACCGCCCTCATCAGGGGCAAGTTCGCCGGTAAGGATTTGGAATAAGGTGGTCTTGGCCACATTATTGCTGCCCACAAAGGCAATCTTGTCCCCTTTATTGACGGTAAGATTGACGTTCTTAAGCACTTCCACGCCGTCCAGGGTCTTGCCCAAGCCTTCCACATCCAAAATGCGGTCGCCGCAGGCCCTCTCAGGTTTGAAATGAATAAAGGGTGTGCGCCGTGACGACGCAGGAAGCTCTTCGGGCGTCAATTTTTCAATCAATTTTTTCCGGGCGCTGGCTTGCTTGGATTTGGAAGCATTGGCGCTGAACCGTTGCACAAAAACCTTAAGTTCCTCGATTTTTTCCAACTGGCGCTTGGCTGCGTCTTTTTTCTGCTGCATGGCCAGTTGGCTGGCCTGATACCAGAAATCGTAATTCCCGGTATAGAGGCTGATTTTATTGTAATCCAGATCGGCAATGTGCGTGCAAACCTTGTTGAGAAAATGGCGGTCATGGGAGACCACCACCACCGTGTTTTTAAAGTTGTATAAAAACCCTTCCAGCCAGGTAATGGTTTTTAGATCAAGGTGGTTGGTCGGTTCATCCAGCAGCAGCACCTCCGGATTGCCGAACAAGGCCTGGGCCAAAAGCACCCGGATTTTTTTGCCTGCCTCCAGAGTCTTCATAGGGGCCTGCAGCAATTCCTTGGCCACGCCCACCCGGTCCAGCAACGTGGCGGCATCGGATTCCGCATCGTAGCCGTTCATTTCGGCAAATTCCCCCTCCAGTTCACCGGCGCGCATGCCTTCCTCATCACTCATCCGGGCCTTGGCATACAAGGCATCCCTTTCTTTCATGACCGCATACAATTTCTGATGCCCCATAATGACTGTTTCCAGGGGCGTGTAGTCGTCAAAGGCAAACTGGTCTTGACGCAAAATAGCCACCCGCTGGCCCTTGCCCACCACAACCTCGCCATTGTCCGGTTCAATTTGCCCTGCCAGAATTTTAAGAAAGGTGGATTTGCCGCTGCCATTGGCTCCGATCAAACCATAGCAATTACCGGCGGTAAACTGCACGGAAACATCACTGAATAATTTTTGACCGCCAAAGGCCAGGCTGACTGAACTACTACTGATCACTGCTGTCCTGCTTTCATTTTCGAGGGATAGGATAAGACAAAACATTACAACGATTGGGACCAAATGTAAAGACGAGAATAATGATGGATGTAATGAGGGTTTCCACTGTCGGATTGCTTTAATGGTTTTAAAACGGTTTTGTATTTCCAACATCTACGTTTTTTCGCAGATAATTGTAACTCCTCAGGTCCCTTGCGTATCCAAGCTGGCCAAGGTGCGCTATCTACGCTCAATAGGTTCGAAATGACCAGAGGAGTTACAGATAATTTTTAAAAGATTCATAATAACGCTTTTTATCCCGGCTTCGCCGGCTTAGAAATAAAGTTTGGCGGCCATAAACAAAGGATATGATCGGTTTTTCCATGGGGTACCGCTTTGAGGACATTTATTTCAACCCGCCGGCGGACGACGCCTTTTCCCTCAGCATCGTCTATCGCGGTCTTATCGTTGGCACCAGTTATTATTTCTGATCCCAAAGCTTGTTTCAGTGCTGATGACCTTGCACGCAGGCGTCCTGAATGGTCAATTCCAGCAGGCTATTTTCCTTGAACTGGGCGACCATAGCTTCCACGGAGCCGGGGTTGGCCTTAAATACTTTGATGCCTGAATGGTTGAGACGCTGAATTGCCCGCGCGCCCATGCCGCCGCAAACCACGGCGTCCACTTCATGGCTTTCCAGCGCGCCGGCAGGATGGCACATGCCATGGGCATGATGCTGATTGCTGTTTTTAATGACCGTTACCTCCCCATTTTCCGTGTCCACGATGGTAAAAAAGGGTGCACTGCCGAAATGCTCAAATACCTTTGCCGACAAGCCGTTGTCTGTCATAGTGGGCATACATAGTTTCATGTTATTCTTCTCCTTTGGATATGGTTTCTTTTGTTTCTTGAGGCCAGCGGCTGCCTTCGATTTTCAGGGCCTGACCGTCGACCAGCGCACAAGCAACTTTATGCCGGGCTGAGGCAATAATATTGCCAAACGTTTGCCGCGAAACGTCCATCTGCCGGGCCGCATCTTCCTGATACAACCCTTCCTTGTCGGCCAGACGAAGCGCTTCCACTTCATCCAGGGTAAGCAGCACCTCCTCCAGACGGTGCATGGGAATCCCACGGGGCTTGAAATAAAGCGCCTGCGGGCAGACTCCAATACAACGCTTTTTGAACGGACGCGGCATAAGACCTCTCCAAGTTATTGGCATATGCCAATTATAGAGAATAAGGCCTTTTTGTCAATAGGATTTAATATTTTCATTTGACATGAGCTTGTTCTCATGGTGGATAGCGATTGATTCAATTAATAGGTCAACG